>CAYLSH010000110.1:0-5331 GCA_964386235.1 uncultured Lachnospiraceae bacterium
GGTGACAGGATTCGAACCTGCGACCCCCTGGTCCCAAACCAGGTGCTCTAGCCAAACTGAGCCACACCCCGTTTTTCGTCTCCCTAAAATCGTGACGCAAGTAGTATTATATTCTAGGGCTTTATTAATGTCAACACTTTTTTTATTTTTCAAATAAAAATTGTCTTTTACAGATAATGAATGCCAAAATGTGCCTCTCCCTTATCATCCAGTTCCATGATAATGTAGGAAGGTCTGCGTCCTTCCTGTCTTGGATAGGTTAAACTTCCCGGATTTATGGCTATCACTTCTTTTTCATACTCCACAACCGGTTTATGGGAATGTCCGTACATCACAATGTCCACTCCTCTTGCGGCCGCTTCCTTTTTGATGGTCTGATTGTCCATGGATACATAGTAATTATGTCCATGTGTCAGCCAGACTTTGTATCCGCCGATCATAAATTCCTTTTCCCGTGGCAGATCCGAGAAAAAATCATTATTTCCCATTACCATCTCAACCGGACACCCCGCCGCTTCACAGATGGTCAGCTCACTGCCTTCTATGTCCCCGCAATGGACCACTCTGTCAAAGGGTCCGCATTCTTTTACAATTTCAAGATAATTCTCATTTCTTCTGTGAGTATCGCTGACAATCAGTATTCGTTCCATCAATCCAGCAAACCTTCCTGTAAGAGTTTTTCTTTCATGGCACTCAATGCTTTTCCCCTGTGGCTGATCTTATTTTTTTGTTCCATGCTAAGCTGGGCTGTTGTGCAGCCAAACTCCGGCACAAAAAAGATCGGATCGTAGCCAAAACCGTTTTCCCCTTTTTCTTCATATCCGATATAGCCCTCTATCGTGGCACGTGTATCCAGCACTCTGCCATCGGGAAGATACGCCGCAATCGCACAAACAAAACGTGCCGTACGATTTTCCTGTAAAACACCTTCCAGACGGCTTATCAGGTTGGTGTTTTTTTCATGGTAGGGAGTATCCTCTCCCATATAACGCGCCGAATAAACTCCGGGTTCTTTATTGAGGGCATCGATCTCCAGTCCGGAATCATCCGCCAGCACAATGTCCTCATATTTTTCTCCGGTTTTCTCCGTCATTTCCTTCCATTTCTTTGCAATTTCTCCAGCCTTTATACGGGCATTCTGTGCAAAAGTGGTGCCATTTTCATCCACGTCACACTTTATCCCCGCTTCCTTCATAGAAAGGATCTGCACCGGAAATCCCGCCATAATCTGGCGGATCTCTTTCATCTTTTCTTCATTTCCCGTAGCAAAAATAATACGTCTGCTCATATTAATCTCCATTTCCTTTCTTATTCTGCTTCCGGCAGGCCTCTTACCTCCATTATACCATTCAGAATACCGGCTGCCAGCCGTTCTCTGTAATTGTCCCGGCTCAACAGTTCTCCCTCCGTTTTTCCCGACATATTGCCGCATACGATACGAACTGCCGGCATCGTGAGATTTTTAAGAAGTCCCGATTCTTCCAAGCCGGTCAGATCCGTAATTCCCACAGCATAACCTTCTATCGATGACACCACATTTTTTTCCATCCTGTCGGCAAATGTCAAATTGGATAACTTCCTATTATAATAGGAAGTATCATAACAAACAAAAGTGCCCGCATCCCTTGCAGAGGTTTTATCCAGATGCACATCCAAAAACAAATCCGGTTCCATCCGGTTAATAAAATCAAGGCGCATCGTCTCAGTAAGCGCAACATCCGTAGTTCTTGTTAAAAAAATGCCAATAGAGGAATCCGTATTTATTTCCATTACCTTTTTACAGATTGCCAGTGTAATGTCCTTTTCTGAGCCGAATGCATTATTATTGCCCGTATCCGATCCTCCATGTGCCGGATTCAGCACCACAACATAATCATATTTGGGACCTTCTTTTATGGCATATTCCAGATTTTCTTCCCATGCCGCCTGTGATTTCTGTTTCTCCAGTTCTAACAGTTCATCCGTGGTTTTATTTTTTTCGCGATATAAAAAATAACTGCCGGCCGCAATCAAAGCAAGGAGAAGAAGAATCAGCAATCCCAAGATAATATTTTTAATTATTTTCATACTAATCCCCATTCTTTTTCGGTGGTTTCGGTCCCATATACTGGTAATAGTATGTTTTCATCATACCATTGTATATTTTTCTGTTTTTATCCGCTTTTCTTCCGATTGCCTTCTGTGCCTCTTCGTAGGAAGTAATCAGATACATGGACCAGCTGTCCAAAGCACGGTAACGTTCCCCAAGAATCCGATACAGGGCTCCCGCCTGTTCCTTATCCAGAATACGCTCCCCATAGGGCGGATTGGTGATGATAAAGCCGTACTTTTTCGCATGGCTTAACTGTGCCACATCCCGGACCTGAAAATGTATCAGATGATCCACTCCTGCCAGTGCGGCATTCTGTTTTGCAATTGCTACCATATCCTTATCAATATCGTATCCCTGAATGGAAGTTTCCACCTTTACATCCACCAGATCATGGGCTTCTTCCAGACAATCCTTCCATTCCCGTGAAGGAATCAGGTGTTTCCAGTTCTGCGCAAGAAAAGAGCGGTTCATTCCCGGCGCCATATTGGCTGCCATCATCGCCGCTTCAATCGGAATCGTACCGCTTCCGCAGAAGGGATCCACCAGAATGCGATCCTGTTTCCATGGAGTCAGCATAATCAGGGCTGCCGCCAGGTTTTCCGCAATCGGCGCCTTTGCGGTCAGTTTCCGGTATCCTCTCTTATGTAAGGATTCTCCCGTGGTATCCAGCCCCACGGTCACTTCATCTTTTAACAAAAATACGCGCACCGGAAAGGACGCTCCCGTCTCTTCAAAAAAGGACACGGGATAGGTCATTTTCATACGTTCCACCATGGCTTTTTTCATAATGGACTGAATATCCGATGGTGAAAAAAGTTTGCTTTTTACACTGGCTGCCTTTGCCACCCAGAATTTTCCGTCCGCCGGTATGTACTCTTCCCATGGCAACGCCTTTGTATTTTCAAAAAGTTCATCAAAGGTGCACGCCATAAAGGAACCCACTTTAATCAGGATCCTTTCCGCCGTTCTGGAAAATACATTTACACGGCATATTGCCTCTTCGTCCCCGATAAAAGTTACCCTTCCGTCCTCTACTTTGCTGACATCATAACCTAAGTCTGTAATTTCTTTTTTTAACACCGCCTCTAACCCAAAATGGCAGGGCGCAATTAATTCCATTTTTCTCATACCGCTATCTTACGTTCTTCCACGGTATTTTGTCAACCATCCTTATTTTTGTACCACTGTCCTATTACATAGAAAAGAGTTTCGCTTGCGAAACTCTGGCGCCGCTTTTGCGTCGCTTTTAGCGACATTCTACCTATGCAAAAGACGCAGAACCGGTTGTAGGGACCGGTTCTGCGTCTTTTGCAACTACTGGCAGTTGTACTCGTTGTTGTTCGCATTCTTTGCGTTGTTTTTGTTATTTTTGTTGTTCTTGTTGTTCTTATTTTTGTTGTTTGTGTTGTTGCTGTAGCTGTTTGTGCAGTCCGTAGCATTGTTTGTATTCTTGTTTTCAGAATAATTTTTTTCCATGATGATACCCTCTCTTTCTTTTGCCGGAATTAACTATTAAATATTCCGGAAGTTAACGGTTACACGAGATAGTATCTACACAAAAAATGGCTTTATGCAAAAATAAGGCACTCAGTATTTTCCAAAAAATCTTTTTAAAATATGATACAAAATGAAGCCGATAAAAATAAACGGTGACAACCATCTGAGTACCGTAAGAAGAAGGGAAAGAACAACGGCTAAAACCACAACGGTCACAATCTTAACCAACCAGGAAGGAAGTGAAAACTCTCTTCCGTTGAAAGAAAACCTCGTTTTTGAAGCATCCCGATATTCGTCATGGTAACCCCGATAAACATCCTGCGAGTATTCCTGACGTTCCTCCGTAGTGTGTGTGGCTTTGATGGATTTGGCAATCAGTCTCGGATCGCCCAGTTCCTCCATCACATCCCTTTCCGTTCTTCCCATCCGTATCTGCGTATCTATATAATTCTCATAATACATAATCGTATCATTTACAAAAGTATAATCATTCACAGCCGAAAGACTTTTTCGCAGTCCTTCTATAAACTCGTTCTTGTTCATACCGTATATTTTTCTCCTCAATTCACTGCTTTACAGTGATTTTCATAAGTTTCTTTACATCTGGTGACGCACTACCATATACTCATCATCTGACTGGTAATAAGGACATTCCTGATTGTTTCCGGTCAAAAAACGCATCATTTCATCTTCGTCCAGGTCAATCTCACAGACATAGTATTCATAATCTTCGTCATATGCATAATTTGCGCAGGTATCACAGATCATATTCTGCCTCCTTTACGAATTGAGAGTTTCGTCCGTTTTCTTTTTTTCCAATGCGGGAAGAACCGCAAAATACAAAATTGCTCCCGCGGCAAAAACAAAAACGCCGATAAACTGAGAGGTGGATAAGGCGCCTACGGCTCCTCTGTTATCATTGCGTGTAAACTCAACCAAAAAGCGTCCTATGCTATATAGCATCAGATACAGCATACTGATTTTTCCCTTGGAAGGATTCCTGGAGGCATACCACAATAAAACAGCCCCAAGTACAAAATCTCCCGCTGACATAAACAGCTGGGACGGCAGAAGTTTTACATGATTAGGTGCATAATGGGAATTGGTAAAAGTCACTCCCAGTATGGAATCCGTCTCTTTTCCGTAACAACAGCCTGCCAAAAAGCAGCCGATCCTTCCAAATCCCTGCGCAATCGCAACGGACGGGATCATCAGATCCAGATACGCCAAAAAATCCATCTTTTTCCATTTGCAATACCCAAAGATTGTAAGAATGCCACCAATAATGCCGCCATACACTACAAAACCGCTTCCCGTAATAAATGCCATGGGGTTTTTCACAAAATCGCTCCACTCCGTGATGATAAACAAAATCCTGGCGGCTAAAAAACCAAGAATTACGGTTGTAACGGTAAGCCCATAAATCAGATCTCCGTTCAGTCCTTTTTTCTTTGCACGATAGTCTCCCATCAGAAGTGCCACCATAACCCCAATCCCGATCATCAATCCGTATCCGTGGATCGTAACCGGTCCAATCGTTAAAATCTCATTATACATAAAGGTTGTCCCTCATTTCCCTCATATTGTATTAAGTAGCGTATCACATTTAAAATGGAGATACAATTAAATAAGTATTAAATATACATAATTCGAAAGAAAAAAAAGACCTTCGGAAAATCCGAAGGCCCACGTGCGTTAGAAGATTCGAACTCCCGACCTTTTGGTCCGTAGCCAAACGCTCT
>CAYLSH010000111.1:0-5083 GCA_964386235.1 uncultured Lachnospiraceae bacterium
TTTGAAATTACCTATTGCACAAAAAACACTCCGTGAGGATGCGCACGCTTTTGCATAGGTAGAATGTCGCTAAAAGCGACGCAAAAGCGGCGCTAGAGTTTCGCAAGCGAAACTCTTTTTCATCATTGTATAAATACTCCGGAATTGGAAATGCTTTTTAAGAAGACGCAGATAGAAAACGGAGGCATAGTGTGAAAAATTATTTAACCATTACAGACGTGAAAGGACGGGAAATACTGGATTCGAGAGGAAATCCGACCGTGGAAGTGGAAGTGACCATTGAGGACTGTGTTACAGGATGTGCGCAGGTTCCGTCCGGGGCAAGTACCGGAAAATACGAAGCGGTAGAACTAAGGGACGGTGGAAACCCATACCAGGGTAAAGGCGTGCAGCAGGCGGTACGCAGCGTAGGAGAGCAGTTGCGGGAAGCAATACTTGGGAAAAATGCATTGGAGCAGGAAATGATTGACCGGATCCTGATACGGACCGATGGGACGATCAACAAAAGCAGACTGGGAGCCAATGCTACTTTGGGAGTGTCACTGGCGGTGGCAAGAGCCGCAGCTAAGTATCTGAACCTGCCGCTGTATCGGTATCTGGGCGGCGTGCAGGCATCCACACTTCCCGTTCCCATGATGAATATTTTAAATGGTGGCGCACACGCGGATAATACGGTGGATTTTCAGGAATTTATGATCATGCCCATTGGAGCGGATTGCTTTTCGGAAGGTTTGCGCCAGTGTGCGGAAATTTACCATACATTAAAAGCACTTTGTAAAAAACGCGGATTTTCCACGGCAGTGGGGGACGAAGGCGGTTTTGCTCCGGATTTAAAGGATACCAAAGAAGCACTGACCCTGATCGTAGAGGCAATCTCCCAAAGCGGCTATAAACCCGGAGAGGACATAGGGATTGCTCTGGATGTGGCTGCCAGTGAATTGTATTCACAGGAAATCGGAAAATATTATTTTCCGGGCGAAAGCAAAATGGCAGGAAGGGAGATTCACCGGACTGCGGATGAAATGGTGGCGTTGTATGAAAATCTTTCCAATCAGTTTCCGATTGTGTCCATAGAGGATGGTTTGCAGGAAGATGATTTTGAAGGATGGAAACTGTTGACGGATGTGTTGGGAAACCGGATCCAGTTAGTCGGGGATGATCTATTTGTGACCAACACCGTAAGGCTGAAAGAAGGCATACAGAAGGGAGCCGGCAACGCCATACTGATCAAAGTCAACCAGATCGGGACACTTTCCGAAGCCATTGCGGCAATCGAAATGGCACATCGAAACGGATATCGCTGCATTATCTCCCATCGTTCCGGGGAAACGGCGGATACGTTTATCGCAGACCTTGCGGTTGCCTTAAATGCCGGACAGATCAAAACAGGTGCGCCGTGCAGGAGTGAACGTGTGGAAAAATACAATCGTTTGCTACGGATTGAAGAAGAATTGGGGCTAATAAAAAAATATGAAAATCCATTTGGAAATTCTTGTTGCAATGTACCTTCTTTTATGGTAGAATGAACTTCGCATGAAATTAGGAGGAGTCATTCATGGAAGTATTAAGAATTCTTTTAACAGTTGTTTTTATCATAGTTTGTATTGCATTGATTGCGATCGTATTATTACAGGAAGGCAAGTCAGCAGGTCTTGGTGCCATTGCCGGCGGAGCAGAGACTTACTGGGGCAAGAATAAAGGACGTTCGATGGAAGGCGCATTAGTGAAGATCACAAAATGGCTGGTAGTGGCATTCATCGTGATTGCAATGGTTTTAAACATCGGCAGTTTCTAGTCCAACAAGACGTCATGTTAAGTGTGATGACGTATGATTGAGATTTTCCGGGCACTCTTGTAAAGATACAAGGGTGCCTTTCTATGTAATAGGAAATTTCCATGAAATTACCCATTACATAGAAACACTCCGTGAGGATGCGCACGCTCTTGCATAGGTAGAATGTCGCTAAAAGCGACGCAAAAGCGGCGCTGGAGTTTTACAAGTGAAACTCTTATTTGAAACTTGAGGTAGGTATGAAAAAAACATTTGAGGAAAGAGAAGAACTGATCCTGCGTCTTTTTGCAGATAAACATTATGTACCGATGAAGGAAAAAGAACTGGCGATCTTAATGAGAGTGGAGCCCGAAGACCGGGAGGAACTTTCCAAGGTTCTTGGCAGTCTTTTGGATAAGCGAAAGATTCAGATCAATAAGCGGGGGAAATATTCCCTGTACGATGGCAGAAGCAAGGAAAAAGGACTGCTTGAAGGTACATTTATTGGCAATGCCAAAGGCTTTGGCTTTGTGGAAGTGGAGGGTGAAGAGGAAGATTTCTTCATTCCGGAAACTAAGGTAAAAGACGCTTTTCATCAGGATAAAGTGCAGATCCGTGTGCTTCATGAGGTGCCGGGTAAACGCAGGGAAGCAGAAGTTGTTACGGTGCTTTCCAGAGGAATGACACAGATCGTAGGGACGTTTGAATCCTGCAAGAGTTATGGATTTGTGGTGCCGGATAATCCCAAGATTGCAACCGATATTTATATTGCAAAAGAACATAAAAAAGGTGCTGTGGATGGACATAAAGTGATCGTGGAAATCACGGACTACGGCAGCAAAGGACGCAATCCGGAAGGAAAAGTGGTCGAGATCCTAGGGCATAAGAATGACCCGGGTGTGGACATACTTTCCCTGGTACATGCATATGGTTTACAAGTGGAGTTTCCGGAAAAAGTCATGAATCAGGCGCAGAGAGTATATGATGAGATCATAGAAGCTGATTTTGCGGGACGGCGTGATCTGCGTGATCTTATGATGGTCACGATAGACGGCGAAGATGCCAAGGATCTGGATGATGCCGTTTCCTTAAAGGTGGAGGGGGATCATTACGTGCTCGGTGTCCACATTGCGGATGTAAGTAATTATGTGCAGGAAAATTCTGCCCTGGACAGGGAGGCTCTGGCGCGGGGAACCAGTGTATATTTGGTGGATCGTGTAATTCCGATGCTCCCGCATAAATTATCCAATGGGATCTGCTCGTTAAATGAGGGAGAAGACAGACTGGCACTCAGTTGTATCATGACGGTCAACGGAAAGGGAGAAGTGATCGATCATGAGATCTTAGAAAGTGTGATCCGTGTCAACAAAAGGATGAATTATACTTCGGTCAATAAGATTATCGAAGAAAAGAATCTGGAAGAACGGGATGCATTTGCAGAATTTGTACCGATGCTGGATCAAATGGCAGAACTTTCCGCTATCTTACAGACACTTAGGAAAGAAAGGGGTTCCATTGACTTTGATTTCCCGGAGACAAAGATCCTTTTGGATAACGAGGGAAAACCGGTAGAGATCAAACCCTATGAGAGAAATTCCGCCACCAGACTGATTGAGTCATTTATGCTTCTTGCCAATGAAACGATTGCACAGCATTTTTACTGGCTGGAACTTCCCTTCCTCTATCGTACCCATGATACGCCGGATCCGGAAAAAATAGCAAAACTGTCCACGTTTATCTATAATTTTGGTTATAAGATCAAGATGCGCAAAGAAGAGATCCATCCTAAGGAGATCCAGAAACTTCTTGGAAAGATCGTGGGAACGCCGCAGGAGGACCTGATCAGCCGTCTGGCGTTGCGGAGTATGAAACAGGCAAAGTATACGATTGACTGCAGTGGGCATTTTGGCCTTGCCTGTCCGTATTACTGCCACTTTACTTCGCCAATCCGAAGATACCCGGATCTGCAGATCCACCGTATCATCAAAGATTATCTTCGCGGAAGGCTGAAACGTGCAAAGGTGGAACATTATGAGGAAATCCTGCCGCAGGTAGCAAACCATTGTTCCAAACGGGAACGTCTGGCAGACGAAGCGGAACGGGAGACCAACAAACTGAAAAAAGCGCAGTATATGGAACAGCATATAGGAGAGTGCTTTGAAGGCATCATCAGTTCCATCACCGAATGGGGCATTTACGTGGAACTGGAAAATACCATAGAGGGAATGATCCATGTCTCCAAACTGCCAGGTGATTATTTTGAATATGATGAAGAACACTATGAAATGGTGGGGAAAAAGACAAATGCCCGTTATGAACTGGGACAAAAGGTAAAGATCGAAGTTCACGAAGTGGATACCGTTTTACGAACCATTGATTTTTTGCTTGTGCAATAGGAAATTTTTCTGGAATTACCTATTACACAAGAAACACTCCGTGAGGATGATTAGATAAGAAAATGGGAGCAGATATGGCAAAAGAGAGCATGAAACTGGTTGCAAACAATAAAAAAGCATATCATGATTATTTTGTAGATGAAAAATACGAAGCGGGACTGGTTCTTCACGGAACGGAAGTAAAGTCTCTCCGCATGGGAAAATGCAGCATAAAGGAATCTTTTATCCGGATCGAAAACGGAGAAGTCTGGGTTTACGGCATGCATATCAGTCCCTATGAGATGGGCAATATTTTTAACAAAGATCCGCTTCGTCCCAAAAAACTGCTGATGCATAAAAGCGAGATCAATAAACTGCTTGGCAAAATCAAAGAAAAGGGAATTACGCTTGTGCCGCTCAGTGTTTATTTTAAAGATGGCAGAGCCAAAATTGAGATTGGGTTGTGCCGCGGTAAAAAACTCTACGACAAGAGACAGGATATTGCCAAAAAGGATCAAAAAAGAGAAGCAGAAAAAGAATTTAAAATTCGCAATCTGAGATAGCCAGAAAATGCTTTCTGTGCTATAATGATCATAAATAAGGGCCAGTCAAGGTTTCGACGGGGTTTTTGAAACTGGAGAAGCAAGCCGTTGCAATACGTTAATTGCACATTTTAAAATTAAACGCTAACAATAAATTAGCTTACGCTGCCTAGTTGCAGCTGTCTTACCTTTCGCACCTACACGTAAGGACTAAGGCATCGACTATGTAGGAAACGACATATGTTAAGCTTTGCGCATATGGGCGTATCATGAAGCTACCAAGTACATCCGGGTGTCAGTCACCGGGTGTATGAGGGAAGGATAACCGACTGACTAAGCTTGTAGAAGTACAGGGGATGGGGCTTCGGACATGGGTTCGACTCCCATCTGGTCCA
>CAYLSH010000112.1:0-5006 GCA_964386235.1 uncultured Lachnospiraceae bacterium
CCATGATGAAATTAAACCTTCAGTTTTTTGCTCATAAGAAAGGTGTAGGTTCTACAAAGAACGGTAGAGATTCCGAATCCAAGAGATTAGGTGCAAAAAGAGCTGATGGACAATTCGTAAAAGCAGGAAACATCTTATACAGACAGCGCGGAACCAAGATTCATCCGGGCGTTAACGTTGGACGTGGCGGTGATGATACATTATTCGCTTTAGTTGACGGTGTGTTAAGATTCGAAAGATTAGGAAGAGATAAAAAACAGGCTTCCGTATATCCTGTAGAGAAATAATACGAGTAATCAAGGCTTCAGATACTTAGTGTCTGGGGTCTTTTTTATGCAATAGGAAATTTCTTTGAAATTACCTATTGCACAAAAAACACTCCGTGAGGATGCGCACGCTTTTGCATAGGTAGAATGTCGCTAAAAGCGACGCAAAAGCGGCGCTAGAGTTTCGCAAGCGAAACTCTTTTTCATTCGTTTTTTTATGGTAGAATTTTTTGATAAACTTTGGTATATTATATACGTATGTTTTAGGTGTAATAACAACATTGTGTATGTTGAGAGCATATATAGAGAAAAGAGGAGTAGTGTGAAAAATCACATTGATATGCTGATTCTTCACAAACAACTAAAGTTGTTGGCTATTTGTTTCTGAGCGAAAACAAATAGCCTTTTATGGCAGACGCAAATTTGATATTTGCGTCGCCTCTTCGCGACAAGTCGCTCAGAAATGAGGAGTAATATGTTTGCAGATCGTGCGAAAATATATGTAAGAAGCGGTAAAGGTGGCGACGGCCACGTTTCTTTCAGACGTGAGAAATATGTCCCAAACGGCGGTCCCGATGGCGGTGATGGCGGAACGGGAGGAAGCGTTATTTTTGAAGTGGATGAAGGCATGAATACGCTTTCTGATTATCGTCATGTGCGCAAATATTGTGCGGAGCATGGAGAAAATGGCGGAAAGCGTAATTGCACCGGTAAAAACGGCAGTGACATTATTTTAAAGGTACCGGAAGGCACGGTTATTAAAGAAGCGCAGTCCGGCAAAGTAATTGCCGATATGTCCGGCAAAAACAAACGCTATGTATTACTGACCGGTGGCAAAGGCGGAAACGGCAATCAGCATTATGCAACCAGCACCATGCAGGCACCCAAATATGCCCAACCGGGACAACCTGCCAAGGAACTGGACTTATTCTTAGAGTTAAAGGTAATTGCAGATGTGGGATTGGTAGGATTTCCCAATGTCGGTAAATCCACATTTTTATCCCGTGTATCCAATGCGCAGCCAAAGATTGCCAATTATCACTTTACAACCTTGAATCCCAATTTAGGAGTGGTCGATCTGGACGGAGCAAAAGGATTTGTGGTAGCAGATATTCCGGGTCTTATTGAAGGGGCAAGTGAAGGCGTTGGATTAGGACATGAATTTTTACGTCATGTAGAACGTACAAAAGTGATGATTCATGTTGTGGATGCTGCCGGAACAGAGGGCAGGGATCCCATCGAAGACATTTATGCGATCAATAAGGAACTGGCATTGTACAGTGAAGATTTAGCCAAACGTCCCCAGGTAATTGCTGCTAACAAAATGGATGCACTTTCGATAGATCGTGACGAACTATTGCAGCGTCTGGAAAACGAATTTGGTCCGATGGGTTATCGGATTTTCCCGATTTCTGCAGTCAGTGGCGAGGGCATACGGGAGTTACTGTATCATGTGCGTCACATGTTGGATGAGATCAACGAAGAACCGACTGTATTTGAACAGGAATACGATCCGGAAATTCTTGCAGTGGGTGACGATCCTTATACCGTGGAATATGATAAAGAGAACGATGAGTATGTAATTGAAGGACCTAAGATCGAAAAAATGCTTGGATACACCAACTTAGAATCAGAAAAAGGATTTTTATTCTTCCAGAAGTTCTTAAAAGAAACCGGTATCCTGAGCGAATTAGAAGCACTGGGCATCCAAGAAGGCGATACCGTGCGTATGTACGGACTTTCCTTCCAGTACTACAAATAATGTACCAAAAGAGAGGAAGCATAAAAATGACAAGTAAACAAAGAGCATATTTGAAAAGCCTTGCCAGCGTGATCGACCCTATTTTTCAGATTGGGAAATCATCCCTGACACCGGAATATGTGGAGGCTGTCAGAGAAGCATTTAATACAAGGGAACTCATTAAAATCACTGTTTTAAAAAACTGTCTGGATGATCCAAAAGAAGTGGCACAGGTTCTTGCGGACCGCAGTGGTTCCCAGGTGGTTCAGGTGATCGGCAGAAAGATTGTGTTATATAAGCCTGACAAGGATAAACCTAAGATTATTTTGCCAAGATAGAGTTTTTAGAATTCTGTGAAAGGTTGTGTAAAAGAAATGAAGAAAAAGATAGGCGTTTTTGGTGGTACATTTAATCCCATTCATATTGGACATTTAATTCTGGCAGAGAAAGCATATGAGGAATTTGATCTGGATGAGGTTTTGTTTGTTCCTACGGGGATCTCTTATTTGAAGGATCCGTCCGTAGTTTTGGATAAGAAAACAAGAATTGCACTGACGGGGGAAGCAATCGGAGAAAATCCTCATTTTGCATTATCCACTGTAGAAACAGATCGACCGGGAAGATCGTATACCTGCGAAACACTCCGGATCTTAAATAAAGAATACCCCAATTCGGAATTCTACCTTATTATCGGTGCCGATTCCCTGTTTGAGATTGAACAATGGAAATCACCTGATGAGATCATGAATAATGCCATTATTATTGCAGCAAAAAGAAATGGCTCCACAACACAGGAACTCATTGATAAAGTGGATGAATTAAAATCAAAATACAATGCAGATATCCGCTTACTTCCCTGTACATATATCGATATTTCGTCCACAGAGATCCGAGATCGTATAAAAGCAGGGAAAACAATTCGATATTTGGTACCGGAAGTGACGGAAAAATACATCAAAAAAAATCATTTATACGAGGATAAGTAAGTTTAATAATGCCTAAAACAGATCTTCAGAAACTGCAAAAAGAATTAAATAAGGAATTGGATGCGAAACGATACGAACATACCTTAGGAGTGGCATATACCGCCTCCTGCATGGCAATGCGTTATGACTGTGACATCCAAAAGGCATATATTGCGGGACTGCTTCATGACTGTGCAAAATGCATGACTCATGAAGAACGTTTATCCTATTGCAAAAAGCATAATATTCAGGTGACGGAGATTGAAAAGCAAAATCCTTCCCTGCTACATGCAAAAGTAGGAGCCGATCTTTGCGCTGCAAAATATGGAATTGAAGATCCCGAAATCGCGGATGCTGTTTTGTATCATACCACGGGCAGACCCGGGATGACTTTACTCGAAAAGATAATTTTTATTGCCGATTATTTAGAACCGCATCGCAATGAGGCAAAAGACCTTCCCCTTGTACGAAAACAGGTTTTTGAGGATATGGATCTGGCATTACGGACGATTTTATCCGATACGCTTATTTATCTGCAAGAGGGTGATAAAAAGATCGATCCGATGACATTTTTGACGTATCAATATTACACGTGTGAGGAGAAATAACACTATGAAAGAAAATATGACAAAGGAATGCTTATCCACTATTTACAAAGCATTGGATGATAAAAAGGCAGAGGACATTCAGATTATTGATATTCGGGATATTTCCTGCATGGCGGACTATTTTGTAATTGCTAATGGTACCAATGTCAATCAGGTACATGCCCTTTGCGACAATGTTTCCGAAGAAATGGCTAAGCTAAAAGTACACGAAAAGCAGACAGAAGGATATGCTGCCGGCAATTGGATCCTGATGGACTACGGTGATATCATTATTCACATTTTTGACAAAGAAAGCCGCAGTTATTATGATCTGGAACGAATCTGGAAAGACGGAAAAAACGTGACAGAATTATAATCCTTGAATTTGTTTATAAAAAAACTACCGGTTACTGCTGAAAGTGATCGGTAGTTTTTTTACATTAATTCTTTATCTAAAACATATCGGATTAGTGATATAAACGGAATACGCCGAATACCTTACCTAAGATCTGACAGTCATTCACAATGATGGGATCCATGGTATCATTCTCCGGCTGTAAACGAATATGATCCTTTTCTTTATAAAAAGTCTTGACTGTGGCAGAATCGTCAATCAAAGCCACAACCGTATCTCCATTTCTGGCAGTAGAACAACTCTGTACAAATATCTGATCCCCATTGTAAATACCGGCATTGATCATGGAATCGCCCTTTACTTTTAAAACAAAGGAAGGCTGACCGTTGGGCACCATTTCTGCCGGAACAGGGAAGTAATTCTCAACATTTTCTTCTGCGAGGATCGGAGTACCTGCAGCAACGGTTCCGATAACCGGGAGACTTACCATTTCGGTACGCACCATCTGAAAATTATCATCGCAAATTTCAATCGCACGGGGCTTGGTAGGGTCACGGCGGATATATCCATTCTTTTCCAAAGTCTCTAAATGAGAGTGCACGGAAGAAGTGGACTTCAGATTCACAGCATCACAGATCTCACGCACAGCAGGCGGATAGCCCTTATTTAAAATCTCATCTTTAATAAAATCTAATATCTGTTGCTGTTTGGCAGTAATCTTACCCTGTCCCATATCGGATCCTCCATTTTTTTAATTTTTTATATTGTAACACAGGAGTATACTAAAAAGCAAACATATATTCCAAATATTTGTTCGGTTTTATTTAACATCTTAGTTTCATACTTTGAACACAAAATAAACACATTTATACGCTATCATTTTACTTGGAAATTTTTGTAATAAATTTATTTCCAATAAATAGTGAAAGGATAAAAAAATGAATTTGATCAAAAATGTTTCCGGAAAAGACTTTTCCGGTGGCGGGATTAGAAAGAAACACAAAAAAATATGGATCGTATTGGCAGTTGTTCTTATTGAGTGCACGGAAGAAGTGGACTTCAGATTCACAGCATCACAGATCTCACGCACAG
>CAYLSH010000113.1:0-4905 GCA_964386235.1 uncultured Lachnospiraceae bacterium
ACGATAGAATTGTTTCGTAATGCAAAGATTCTGTTCTGACGATGGTGTTTTACAAACTTCCCATGATCAGGTTAAATATGTTTACATAAGTTGGGTCATCGTAGTGCAGGCCATCCACTAGACGATATCCGTTGGTGTTCAGCCAGCTGCTGGTGTCGATCCAGGTTACTCCGGATAACATGCCCGGCACATTGGCGTTAAAGGTATCGACATCTGCCTGCTCGGTATAGGGATTTGTCCACACCGGATTGACTGACACAAAATATGTTTTTGCTCCACGTTGTGCCCATTCTGCGGCTTTTGCATTAACCAATTCCACATACTGTCTGTAATGTTCCGGATCATTGACTCCCATGTTGATTACAACTTTTGTACCTTTTCCCACATACTGATCAAATTTGGGGATTGCCGTTTCCGAAAACCATGTGTATTCTTTCGAATTTTCACATACCCAGGAACAGCCGCCACCGCCCACTGCTGCCTGCATCTGTACGCAGCGGGAATCACCTACCATGATGACACCGGCCGGTGCTGTCACCGCCGCCGCTCCTGCAGTTACCTGGGGTGCTGCCGCCACATTCTGCGTTGCCGGCGTTTCCACTACCACTTCCGTCTCAGACAAATATTGATTGGATGCATAAGCAGCCTCACCGTCCACCATAAACTGATACCAGCCTGTTTCTGCCTGTCCGGTCACTTCCACTGCCTGCGCCTTCTTTAAGTGGGATACCACCTCGTAATCCGTAGAAGGTCCTCGTCTTACATTTAATGCAAGTGTAGCATACATCGTCTTAGGGGCTTCAAAAATCGTAATCACCTCTGTTACTTCCTTCTTTGCTTCCGTTGTTTCTTCCTCACTTTCTGTTGTGGTTTCCACATCCGTCTCCGTTGCTTCTTCGTCAACTGACACAGACTCATTTTCCGCTTCTTTTGTTTTTGCTGCGGTTTCTTCCGCTTCTGCCTCTTGCGCGTCCTCTTCAGCGGCTGTCTCCGTTCCCGCTTCCGTGGCTGTTTCCGTCATCACTGCCGCTTCATCCGCCTTTCCGCATCCTGCCAAAACCAGACACATCATAAATGCTACCACTATCTTCTTCATCCATCCCATCTCCTATCATTTATTAAAAATAAGTCCGTATCCATTGGTAAAATGCAAAATTGCCATCTTCGAGTGCATTGCCGCCGGCACCGGAAAGAAAGACCATAAGTGAAAAAGCCATGCCCCAAACTAATGCCAGGTATGAAGCCTTGGATAACCAGAGGTACTTTCCGTCCTCACGGCAGCGCGAAAACTCATGAAATAAAAGAATGACCGCCGCTAATACAAGACCAAATACCATGTCCCCCATGTAACGCTGCAATACTCCGGCAGCATTGATGTCAAAACCACAGATTATCACGGATGCTGCCACCAATAAAGCAACCTTTCCGCAATCCTGCTTCTTTAGATGCTTGTAACCACCCAACGCCGCATACACCAGAATAAAAAGCAGGGGATAAATCCAGAAAATACCGCCGTAACAAAATTCCACGATATTTTTTCCCATGTAATCCCCATCCAGTTGTGCAGAGGATAAAAAAGGATAGGACGCATCCAACGCCGGAAACTGAAACAGGAAATTGTACATTCCCCGGAATAACCGGGAGAAATTAAATCCCCGGTGATTCATGTCATTGCTGGTCAGACTCAGTGTGGCTCCAAACTCAAACGGATTCCCGAACCGTGCGCTGTTATACCACATAACCACCGCAGCAATCACCAAAAACGGAATCACAAATCCTGCCACATTCCCTATGCGCAAAAGTGTGTCCTTTTCTTTTTTTCTGAAAAATCGCCATATTACCGGTGCAAAAAATGCCCCAAAGATCACAACGGTATATAAAAGCAACTGGGGTCTGCATCCGGCAATACATGCCATGCAAAAAGAACCGATCATTAACCAAAAGCAACGGTATTTCTCGTTTTCCAATGCTCTCAGCCAGAAAAATGTACCAAGAAAGACAAATGCATTTCCCGCAACAACCGGAATACTGTAAAGATCCGGCCGTTTTAATATAAAAACGTAATTTGGCATCAGGGCGACACTTACCGAAAGCAGAATGTACCACACAAACGGCACTTTCTTTCCATAATGATGAACCACTTCCCAAAGCGTCCCAAATACACCGACAAGAAGCAGAATGTAAAATGCATATACTACCACATAATTATCCAGATCCTGTCCCGTTATATGATGATAGGGCAGGAAAAATAAAAGTTCCGGTATGATGCCAAAATATGCATAATAATTGCCTTCATAGAATGCGTAATCCATACGGAAAGGAATCCCCTCCGCCATCAACGCACTGGTATCATACGGATTTTCCTTTTCCAAAAGAGCCGGATCGACATTGTCAGCCAATACCACCGTCCCTTCTTCCAGTGCATGAGCCAACTGCTGATATTGCCCATGATGTGGCCAGACCGGATCCGTCCAGATCGGATTGGTACGTACCAAAAGACCGGCAAATGCAATCAGCATACCGACCACTGCCACTATGACCGCCATCTGCCACAAGCACCCTTTTTTGCAGGGAATCTTCATCCATCCGGAATCATGAAAAACCAGATACCCAAGTGCTAAGACCACAAAGCAGACCATTATGCGGATCCACTTAATGTCCATCGGATAATGATCATTTGCCGTAATGGATGCAATATCTGCCTGTGCCCCTTCCGGCACCATAACAAGCACCTGAATCGTGTTTACCTTTCCAAAGGGATAAATATCACGATAGCCACTGATATCAACCTCCGGCGACATCTCATAATCCGGCAGTGCATATTCGTACTGATCCCCTTCGTCCGTCAAAATGACCCGTACGGTCGCACGGTCTACATTGGTAAGTGTCAGTTTTACATTGACATTTTGAACCTTATCTCCCACAAAGAGTTTCTCCGACTCATACAGTCCGCTTGCATCCGTCATTCCTTCCTGCGCGATCACAATGGGTTCACATAACATAGTTTTCCATGAAGAAAACTGAAATACAGACAGTTCTAAAATACATACGATAAAAAAAATAACCGCATACGGAAAGTATTTCTTATACGGCTCCTTAATTTTCAAAATAGAACCCCTCCCCCAGATTGTCCGGAACTACTAAACGCTCCGCATCTTCTTTATTATCCAAATAGGGAAAAATATAATAACCACATACAATATCCCCATTGTCGATTCTTGTATAAAAAGTATGTCCGTTTAAGGTAATCGTGTTAAATACATGATTTTCATAATCCGCCTGTCTGAGCAGATAATTTCGGATTCCATTTTCCATATAGCCCGCCGTGCGCAGTCCGTAAAATCCCGCATAAAGTACAAAAAGTCCCACGGATATTCCCAGCAAACCTCGCACAAACCGGTTCTTTTTATTTTTTTCAAAATAATATACCGGAACAACCGCCAGCGGAAAAATCAAAAATGCCCAGCAATATTTTACCTGCGGAATCGTGAAGAACCAATATACCAGGCCCGCATACACACAGATACGAGGCCATAACATCGCCACATCCAATGCCTTATTTTTACACCACGCAAGCACAGTCATGAAAATGTCGCCGACCACCATGCAGACGATTCCCATATATAAAAGTTTGTGGCTGATGGATTCTCTCTGCCACCAGTCCGTCACCCAGGCAAGTCCACAGTGTAGAGCTTCTTCCATCGGTTTTGATGGCATTCGTGCAAAAGCCACCATGTTGTCCACGGAATACTGCAGGATCTTAGGGTCGATCTTCCATTTTACCTTAAACAGATCCAGTGCTGAAAGAAGATACACCAGATATCCCGTTGTGATCACATTCGTAATCAGATACGGAAGTGCGATCAGAAATCCAATGCCCAAAAACAGGAGAATCTGCCCTGCCTTTTTCTGACGGATCAACTCATAAACCGCATACACCGTTAAAAACACGATCGTTGCCACGCTGGTTTTGCATACCACCGCAAATACGGCAAGCAGACAATAATAGCCAAGCCACACCGTTTCTTTTTTGCCCTCTTCTAACATTGCCAGCCATTCTGTCAGAATAAACATAACCAATATATTGGGCAGCGTATCCACATAGGGATCCGTATAAAATGCCGTTATGATGATGCTGTAGACCATTTCCCACAGTGCCAGTACATCCGCCACATGTCCTTTATGTTTTTTCCACTGCATAAAACGAATCAGCCCATGAAGAAAAATAACAAGTCCAAAAAAGCCGCCGCTTCCCCTCAAGGACTGTCCCCAAAGCCATTTCATACTGAAAAGGGCATCAAAATAGTGCTGTGCATTGTTAAAACCCAATGCATAAAACAGATTGGCAACTCCTTTTACACAGCCATACTCCTCAATCCAGCGTATCGTCTGGGCATGGTACCAGTCCGTATCAATCTGTTTTGCCGGTCCGGCTGCACAAAGGGCAAAAGCAAATACGGCTGCTGCCAGAATCAAAAGCAAAATACATATGGTTTTATCCTTTTGAACTCCACTCTTCCAGCCCTTACAGGTTGCAAACACAAACTTTCTCTGCGTTAACAGATAGAAAAAAAGAAGTCCCATCAAGAACAGATTGGCTTCCAGCGAAACTCTGTAAAACAGGGAAAAAATCTGGGCATACAAAGTAGTTCCCAGAATCCCGGTAAAAAGGACATGTCCGATACCAAACTCCCTGTGAAAGGAGCCTTTATCTATTTTTTTCATGAGAACAAGATAGCCCTGCATCCCTGCCATTCCCGTCAGAAACACGAAAATGCCCGTATAAAGCCAGTTTATCAGAATACTAACCATTTCTCCCCCTCATATTATTGAATTGGTAATTTTATAGGAATTTCCTGTTGCATATAAATAGAGTTTCGCTTGCGAAACTCTAGCGCCGCTTTT
>CAYLSH010000114.1:0-4454 GCA_964386235.1 uncultured Lachnospiraceae bacterium
CAATATACAAGCGGCTTATACAGGCAGGGCTAACACCGGCGGGAGCTTGCGGCCTGATGGGCAATATGTACGCGGAAAGCAGCATGAAAGCGAACATAGCCCAGCGCGGCATGACGCGCCTTTCTGACGCGGACTACACCGCCGCCGCAAATAATGGCACGATAGACTTTGTGCATGACGCGGTTGGTTATGGCCTATGCCAGTGGACATACTACAGCCGGAAGCAGCAGCTTTTGAATTTTGCCAAGGGCAGAGGCAAAAGCGTTGGGGACGAGGAAACACAGGTGGAGTTCTGCCTGCACGAGTTACGGACAAGCTATGTAGGCTTGCTGGCGCTTCTGAAATCTGCGAACGATGTGTATACTGCGGCTTCGGAAGTGTGCACCGAGTATGAGCGTCCGGCGGTCAACAACATCGGTGTGCGCGCAAGCTTCGGCAATGAGTTTTACAGTCAGCTTGCCGGGCTTGACGTGGGCGAGATTGAGGCAGAGCCGGAAAAAGAATCCTACTGGCCGCCGCGTATGATATGCGCAGGGATGAGCGGCGCGGATGTGGCAGTGCTGAGAGCCTTGCTGATAGCGCGAGATTATGAGCTGGATTATGGCACGGAGTTTGACGCTAAACTGAAAAACCGCGTTCTCGAGTTTCAGTGTACACAAGGCTTGGACGCTGACGGTATTGTAGGAAAACTCACATGGACAGCGCTTTTAAAGGGGTGATGCGGTATGATTTAATAATCTACTGAGCACACAAGAGAGGAGAAAAAAGATGTATATTACATGGCAGACATTAATCACGGCGGGCGCGGTAGTAGCCGCTGTCGTGGCAATACTTAGCTACTACAACAAAGCCCTGCATTGGGTAGACAAACAAAATGCGCAGGACAGCGACATAAAAGCTCTTAAAGAGGAACTTACTCTGCTCACCTACGGCTTGCTCGCCTGTCTCAAAGGGCTGAAAGAGCAGGGGTGTAATGGACCGGTAACGGAAGCAATCAACAAAATTGACAAGCACCTTAATCAAAAGGCGCACGAATGAGAGGAGAAAAACATGAAGCTTAAAAATGAAGTCTACGACATACTCAAATGGCTGGTAGTCATAGTGCTGCCCGCACTCAGTACGTTCTACAGTACTGTCGCCCCGCTGTTCGGCTGGTACGACCCCGGCACGGTCGCGCAGGTAATCTCCGCAGTATGTGTCCTTGCGGGCGCTATCATCGGGATTAGCACGGCAGAATATAACAAGACGAAGGATGAGTAACCATTTTCGCGAGGCCACGAAAATGGTTGGGTAAAGGGATTAAAACGGGAGGCGGAGCATGGAATACTACAGTGTAGCCAAAGGAAAGTTGCCCTGCGAGTTGTCTTCACTTCTGCTTGATGAGCGGGTGAATGTTATCAAGCAGTCAGGGCTTGGCAAACTTGATGAGGAAATAGCAATGAGATACTTCATAGATCGTCTTCCTCATGCGGACGTGGCCGCCATAGTCGGGCGCGAGCGCTCCACTGTAACGCGCCGCTTGAAAGAGATAACGCCGCAGGTGCGGCGCGCGGCGGAAAGGTATACCAAGCTTCCGCAATAATCGCACAATCATACACATAAGTACTGCCGAGGTTCACTCGACAGTACTTTTTTTATGCGATAATATAAACAGAAAGGGGAAGAAAACAATGGCCTATAACATGAACACTCCGTATTATCCGGGACAATATTCGGGGCAGGGTATAGCTTACCCGACTATGAGCCAGCAAGCTATACAGCAATCCCAGCAACAGCAACCCGGCTATACTGTCCGCCCGGTGGCAAGTAGAGAAGAAGCGGTTGCGGCTCAAACAGAGTTTCTTGGTTTAGGAACTATCATGCCCGATTTTGCACATGGAGTTATCTATTTCAAAAGGTTCAACCAAAACAATGGGACTACAGAGCTTTTCGATTTCCGTATAAGTGAGCCGGAAAAGCAACCGAGGTATGCCACGGTGGAGGAGCTGGAAGCACTTCGCACGGAGCTGACGGCAAAGAAAACAGCAAGGAGGAAAGACGATAATGCAGAATAGTATGTTTGGAAATCTTATTCCCCCTCAAATGATGAACAACATTAAGGGAATGGCCAATCAAGCCATAGGCGGAATGAAGCAAATGGGGCAAATGGCAACCGAGGCTGAAACGGTAATGAATCTTGTGAGCGCATATAAAAGCGGCAACTTAATGCCGGCATTAATGCAAATGTCACAGACGAATCCGCAGATACGGCAAGCGTTGGATATGATGCAGGGAAAGGATTCTTCACAGCTTCAGCAAATGGCGAAGAATATGGCCGCCGAGCGCGGCATGAAAATTGAGGATATAGCAAACAGCCTAGGTTTGAATAAGTAAATAAAAGTTTACTCCTATCAGTTTATACGGGTCTTGAACAAAACCGTTTGTGTTGATGCAAGCGGGAGCGCGCGGCCTGTTTGTAAATAAATTGATAGGAGAATTATTATGTCTTACAATGAAGCAATCCCTGTTATAGATGTCGCAGGGAACAATGGTGGCGGTATGTTCGGAGGTGACGGCTGGTGGGCAATAATTATCTTTGCACTCATCTTCGGCTGGGGACGCGGCGGTTACGGTGGAAGCTGTGACAACGGCGGCGGTTCTTCCGGCGCAACGGCGGGGTATGTGTTGGCCACAGACTTTGCTAACATCGAGCGCAAGCTTGACGGCGTGAACAACGGTATCTGTGACGGGTTCTACGCTATGAACACAGGTATGCTCAACGGCTTTTCCAACGTCACGCAGGCTGTAACAAACGGCTTCTACAATTCCGAACTGAGCCGTTGCAATCAGCAGGCGGCGCTTATGCAGCAGCTTAATGCCATGCAGCGCTCGGCGGACGGTTGTTGCTGTGACATCAAGGAAGCTATACAGGGCGTAAATTACAACCTTGCAACGCAGGCTTGCGATACTCGTAATCTTATTCAAAATGTCGCTCGTGACATCACGGATAATCAGAACGCGGGTACAAGAGAAATCCTCGGCTTCCTTACCAACAGCAGAATCCGCGAGCTGGAGAATGAGAATCAGAGCTTGAAGCTTGCCGCTTCGCAGAATGCGCAGAATACGTATTTAGGCGGAATAATGAGCGCACATACGGCTCAAATCCTCGGCGCGGTAGCCGGTGGAAACTGCGGCCTTTGCTGACGCGAAGAGTAATCGGGGCGGCAGCGCCGCCCCTGAAAGGAGATAGATACAATGTCTTGTAAATCAGTATGTCAGCTTTGCGCAAGGCTGATAATCAGTCAGTCCATAACGTTTGAGGACAATACACTTGTTATTACACTCCCGAACGGTAGCTACGCTAACGGTGAAAAATACTGTATCGTGCTTGCGCAAAGCATACCCGACACGGTTACGATATCCGCGCCGGTGGTGTTTAGAATCGGAGACGGCACTACAACTTTCCCGCTTGTAACACGTAACTGTGCAGCAGTGACGGCTTGCGGCGTTCGCACACGCACTAAGTACAGCACGTGCTTAGTCACGAGCGCGAACGGTGCAACGTTCAGAATGATAGGAAAACCGTGTTGCTCACCCAGCAATAATCTTACGGCGATATCTGCCGAGACAGGAGGTACAGCCACATGAGCAGAAGAATAACGTATATGCCGGGAAGCGGTGTTGAGCCCGGACGAGACGGGTACAGAGATTTTGAACGCGGCAGACGGGAGAGAATGCCGGAGTATCCGACAGCGAGAGCGCCGCACCGTGAGCGCAACTATGACCGCGAGGGCTGGGAGGTTAGGCCGATAGGGTTTGAAAGAGATCCTTATGCGCGGCGTTCGGGCATGGTGAGCATGACGGGAAGCGAACACTACAGTGGCGGCAACTATGAAAGAGGAAACGTTGACTATGCCAACGAAGATTGTCTGACTTGGGAAGAGGCTAAACGCTGGGCGAAGAAGATGCGCAATGCAGACGGCAGCACAGGCGCACACTGGAGTATCGACCAAACTAATATTGCAATGAATAAGAATAGTATTGATTGTGATGAATGCGAGTTTTGGATTACAATGAATATGCTCTACAGTGATTACTGTGCTGTCGCCGAGAAGTACGGCGTGGCCGTTATTGATTTCTTTGCCTGTATGGCAAAGGCGTTTCTTGAAGATGAGGACGCTGTGGAAGATAAGCTTACCGTGTACTATGATTATATCGTAGAGCATTAATGAGAAGAGCCGGGGTATTTCTCCGGCTCTTTTTCGTTCGTAAATCCGTTCGTAAAAACGCACATTAAAAGCTGAAATAATTCAATCAAAAAGTGATTGAATCAATCAGGAATGAATAAAGGCAAAACCCGAAAAGCGCTGATAACAAAGAAGAATCCCGCAATCTCAACGATTGCGGGATTCTGAAAATGTGGTGCTCCAGCGGGGATTCGAACCCCGGACACCCTGCTTAAAAGGCAGGTGCTC
>CAYLSH010000115.1:0-4434 GCA_964386235.1 uncultured Lachnospiraceae bacterium
TTTGCATAGGTAGAATGTCGCTAAAAGCGACGCAAAAGCGGCGCTAGAGTTTCGCAAGCGAAACTCTTTTTTAAGAATAATAAGAATAAGTGTGAAATTTCAAGAATTGCGGCGCGTGAGTTCCGCGGTTGACATGCGAAGCAAGGTAAGGTATGGGCGGACAAACGGTCTTGCAGAATGGGGATGGTTTGAGGAAGACTAATTTGTGACGAAAAGACAGGTGAAAAGGTTTGTAAAAAGGGATTTGTGACGAAAAGGGGTATACTTGGTGACGATTTGCAACCAAAAATATTGGAGAAAGAACGTGAAAAGGATCAGAAAAACGTTGTCACAGGAGCAGAAATGTTGTAAAATATATGGAAGATTGTGAGAGTGGGATTTCTTCACGATTCATTATTAAAAATTAGGCGTTTGGAAAATGTCTGATAACAAAAAAAGTAAGAGAGGATGGAAAGAAAATGAGAAAGATGAAACGTTTTGTGGCATTTGCACTGGCACTTATGATGTTCATGAGTAATACGGTCAGTGCTTCCGCAACCGGGACTAATGTTCCTACCGGAACGAACGTCACGACCGGAACCGGGATTACTACCGGTGAGAACGGTCAGAATGTGATCGTCGGAACAAATGAAGCGGGTTCTGCCATTGTGGGTACGAATACGGGTGCGGAGACCGGAACAACCGATCCGGCTGCTACGGGTAGCAGTGTGGAAGCCTCCGAACCGAGTTCGGCTGATCCGGTCACACCGGAATCCGGAAGTGAACCGAGTTCTGCGGAGCCAAGTTCGGTAGAATTTAGTTCGACGGAACCGACCACGACAGAGGAAGTGACGACTGTGGAGGAAACCACGGAAGAACCAACCGCCGAGGAATCCACGGAAGGTATATTTGCTGCGGATGTGTTGAAGGATACCACAGTGGACTATATTGACACACAGATGGACGACTATGTGATCCCGGTCAGTGATGGCACTGCAACGGTCTATGTAAAGACCCCTGCGGCCGCGGTGGACTTCGTGGATGTTTATGGCGATGATGACAAGACGTATACGATAGGAAGTATGGATATAAATGAGACGTATGAGATTGGAACAGATGATCTGGTATCCACTACCAAGAGGGATATTACGCTTGTAATGAAGGAGGTCACATTTAAAAAATTTGGTTCGAATGTGAATATCAGCATTCAGTCACCTAAGATTAGTAGTACTTATCCCCTTACCGTTAAGGAAGGAAAGAATCCTGTATTGGGTGGCACACCGGAGACAATATGTGAATTCAATACCAGTATCAAAGTGGATAAAAATGCAACAGCCACTATAAAGGATGCGGTGGTTAGTATAAATGTCCCTTGTGAAAATTCTGGTGATCTGAAACTTGAAAATATCCATGTAACATCAGGAGGAATAGACATTAAGCAATTCGATTTTTATGAAGATCAGGATGCTTATACGGCGGGCAACAAGACATCTGAAGCGACACTTAGTGTCGGTGGCACTCTGACCAAAGCAGAGGATATTACGAGATATGTTATTGTGATTGATAAATGTGATGTAATCGGTGGAGTTGATTCTTATGTGACACCCGTTGCGGGTGACTGCCTTGCTGTATACACGGGCGCGAATCCGGGAACTTCCGGCTGGGCAGATATTTCTAATTATATGATGATGGACGTGAAGAAATATAATATTAGCCCTGTGGCGGTAACGGGAGAGGAGAACAAGTATAATCTTGTTCTGACACCCATTTATACCCTTACGGAAAATCCGGGTGGTGAAAATCCTGTTGTTACCTATTATGAAGATCTGGATACCTTAAGTGCGTATCTGAAAAGTGAGGATGCGGCAAATAAATCCTATCGCATTACCTTGTCAGATGATGTGGAGACTCTGGGATTAGATACGTTAAAATTCGACAATTCTAATTGTGAGTATATTGAACTGGAACTGAATGAACACACGATTGCTTTTAAAGATCGCGTATATATTTATCTGGATAAAGTAATCGGGGATGATAAAGCTAAGATTACCGGGTTGGACAATACGAACGATAATGAATTAATAATTGCTGGAAGAACAGATGATGGAAGAGCAGATGATGTAATCACATACTGGGAAAATGTGAATCTGGGAAATGATATAGATATTATTAGTGTTAATGGCCATGTTAAAGTCAATAATCCTTCTCCATGGTCGGCGGGAGAGGTTTATGTAGCGGGTGATCTGGACATTAACAGCCTGACAGCGAAGAAAGTTGAATTGGCTGATGATTTGAATCTGCATATTCATAAAGCGTTGAATACGGATCAGTTGGTTTTTGGTGGCGAAGATGAACTTCATGCTGCGCCGGGAGCGATACTTACCATTAAAAATATGGAAGTGGACAGTAAGGGAGTCGATGAAGCACCCAAGATCTGTCTGGAGTATGATGATGCCACTTCCATTGCGGAAAATGCACTTACAATCACAGGAAATGTGACATTTAAGAATGATAGTGCTCCGATTAGGATTATAAAGAGTAAACGTACTCCCAAGATGGAAAATGAAACAGAAGTCAAGGATGACTACGGAAATACGGTCTATGAAGAAACCGAAGAATACTTTAGCAATGGGGATAAGATTGCTAAGGTAAATAAGTCGGTTTTAGCGTCATGCTTTGCGGTTAACAGCGACATAAATAATAAGAGTGTGGAACGTGACGGGGATTATCTTGTTGTTAGTGCCAATGCGTTGAGGGTAAAGCATGGTGACAAGGAAAAACTCTATAAAAATACGGAAGATGCTGTCAAAAAGATGGCTGCGGATTTTAAGAGTGAAAAGGGTGACTATACTTTTACCTACGTGGAAAAGGATTCGTTAAAAAATAATACTACGATTCCTTCTTTTGTGACGGAGTTAACACTGAAAAAAGAAAATGAAGAGTGCGGACTTGCGTTAAATGGTAAGACCCTGACTACAACCGCGATGATTGATCTTATGGATAACAGTAAATGGGATCTGGGAGAAAGCGGTATCCTGAAAGCAAATGGTCTGTATCTTGATCAGGATGAGGAACTTAAGGCAAAAGAAATCGTGCTGAGCAATGACAAGACGGTTGTTCGGGGTAAATTAATTGCGGGTGCCGTAACCTTAAATAAGGCGCGACTGGCGATCGAAAGTAATGGTCTTCTTGTGACGGATAATTTGACGGTAAACTCTGCTTACCCCGGGGATGCGATGGGGGATAATACCCTTTTTAGTGAAAATGATTTGTTGGTAAAGAATACTCTTACCATGAAGGACGGTACTTTCTGCAATGAAGGAATGGCAGAGATCGGTAATGCGAAAATCAAGGATATGGTTAACCGTCCGCAGGCACAGTTGCTCTGTGATACTTTTGAAAATACAGGTAAACTGACGCTGGAACGCGATAGTATTCTTTTGATTAACAATAGCGGTACTGTTAACAATGTGATTTTGGGAAAAGTGAATGCTTCTCAAAACAATGCTGCGCTGGGTAAAGGCGAGGACGCAAAGGTTACACTTAAGGGTACTTTTACCGGCAAACAGGATGATGTACAGTTACAGGCATTTGTAACGAATGAGTATCAAGGTAAAGTCGGACAAAATGAGGAAGGAGATTATTCCTTTGAAAGTATTTCTCTGACAACTTCAGAAGAAGAAAAACATGATGCGAAGCATCTTGTGAGACTGAATGCAGGGGAATGCCTGTTTGATACGACAATCAAAAACTTCCCGGTTGACAGCATCCATGTGCTTCCAAATGAATATTACGAGAATGCGAATGAGGAAAATCCCACATGGGAATCAAATAAAAATGTTTCCGTATACCAGTCCGGTAATGAATTGCTGGTAGCGGGCGAAACCATTCATGTATACACAAACAATCTTGGTGAGGAAAGTTTGTTAAAAGACTTTTCCAACTATAAGGATGCCATTACCTATATCAATACCTTAAACAATACGAGTGCGTCCTATATCATTGAATTCGACACCGATACGGATGCTATGGGTACACTGAGCCTTCCGACAAAAGCAGCGGATGTTACTCTTCGTGCAGCCCAAGGTAGTCGGATCGTGTTGAAATACCAGGGGGATATTGCGCTTGTTACGGATACTACTTTTAAAACAATCGCCTTTATGCCTTATAAGGATGTAAAAAATAAAGGCGAATACGCAAGTACGATGGATACCAAGGGCAAAAAACTGGAACTGATCAATACAGTTGTTTGTCGTTATGCAGGTGAAATGCCGGGAAATATTTCTGGATCAGATGGTGCATTTAAAGCCATCAAGGGAACCAATACGACTTCACTACGTATGGTTGATAGTACAATCAGTATTGCTACTAAATTATCCGGTATTAATGAATTGTATTTAATAGGCAATAGTTCATTAGAAGTAACGGGTGGTTTGTCCGTTAATAATCTTTATA
>CAYLSH010000116.1:0-4401 GCA_964386235.1 uncultured Lachnospiraceae bacterium
CCGGAAGAAATCGACTATACTTTGCAGAATTTGTATGATATAATCCCAATGCTTCGAAAATATACAAGACACTAACCGAAAAGATGAGCCCGGATCTACGGAAGGCTTTGGAAAAGGAAGGAAAACTATGTTTAAGTCTTTTTTGATTAAATATGCCGAGATCGGTGTGAAAGGAAAAAACCGTTACTTATTTGAAGATGCGCTCGTTCAGCAGATCAAATATGCATTGAAAAGATGCGAAGGAGAATTTACGATCCGTAAAACAAAAGGACGTATCTACATTGATGCAGAAACGGATTTTGATTATGACGAGGTTGTGGGGAATCTCAAAACGGTATTCGGAATTTCCGGTATCTGTCCCATGATTTATGTGGAAGATGAAGGATTTGAAAAATTATGTGATACGATCGTTACCTACATGAAAGATCTGTATGGCGAGCAGAACATGACTTTTAAAGTCATGGCAAGAAGAGCCCGCAAGAATTATCCTTTGGACACGATGGAGATCAACTGTGAACTGGGCGGGGTAATCTTAGATGCACTTCCCAATATGAAAGTGGATGTACACCATCCGCAGATTGAATTAAATGTGGAGATTCGTGAAAAAATATATATTTATTCCGAAACGATTCCGGGACCGGGCGGCATGCCTGTTGGAACAGGCGGAAAAGCAATGCTGCTCTTATCCGGCGGCATTGACTCCCCGGTTGCCGGTTACATGATCAGCAAACGTGGTGTAAAGATTGATGCGGTTTATTTTCATGCGCCCCCATACACCAGTGAACGTGCAAAACAGAAAGTAATCGATCTTGCAAGACTGGTATCACGTTACAGCGGACCGATATATCTTCATATTATTAACTTTACTGATATTCAGCTGGCAATTTATGAAAAGTGCCCGCATGAAGAATTGACGATCATCATGAGACGCTATATGATGAAGATTGCAGAGACGATTGCACTCGAAACAGAATGCCTGGGTCTGATCACGGGAGAAAGTATTGGTCAGGTAGCATCCCAGACGATGCATTCACTGGCGGCAACCAATGAGGTATGTACATTACCTGTTTATCGTCCCTGTATCGGAATGGACAAGCAGGAGATCGTGAAGATCTCAGAAGAGATCAATACTTATGAAACATCCATTCTTCCTTATGAAGATTGTTGTACGATCTTTGTGGCAAAACATCCGGTTACCAAACCGAGTCTGCCCATTATCAAACGGCATGAGAGAAATCTGGAAGATGTGATTGACGGATTGATGGAAACAGCATTGAATACAAAAGAAACGATCATTGTCAGATGTGATGAGAATTAATGTCTGTCAGAGATAAAAACGGAAAAGAAAAACGCAAGACATTTGTCTTGCGTTTCCATTCGGTATTCCATTAGTCGATTGTGTATGCTTTGATTACATCTAAAACAGCATCTACATTTTCTTCAGCATGGATGTTTAAGTCGATTGGCTTAGAAAGATCTAAACTGAAGATACCCATGATAGATTTTGCATCGATTACATATCTTCCGGATACTAAATCGAAATCGTAGTCAAACTTTGTAATATCATTTACAAAAGCTTTTACCTTATCGATGGAATTTAAAGAAATCTTTACTGTTTTCATATATACTACCTCCTTAGATTGATTCATACCTTCTGCTACTATAATATTGATCTTGGCGCGAAAAGTCAATAAGTAAACATGACAAAAAAAGTGAGGATTCCTATGAAAAATGTAGCATTACATAATTTGGGATGTAAGGTAAATTCATACGAAATAGAAGTTATGCAACAAAAATTGTCAGAAAATGGTTATTCTATTGTGCCATTTGCTCCGGGAGCGGATATTTATATTATCAATACCTGCACCGTAACCAATATTGCCGATCGTAAGAGCAGGCAGATGCTGCATAAGGCAAAAAAAATGAATCCCAATGCTGTTGTGGTAGCGGTTGGCTGCTATGTGCAGACGGGAAGCGATGCGGTAAAAAAGGATGACTGTATCGACCTTGCAATTGGGAATAACCGAAAAAAAGATATCGTCGGGATTTTGGAGCAGTTCCTGAAAGAAAGAGAAGAAGACGAACAGAAGGCGGACAAGACTTTGGCGGATACCACGATTGTGGACATCAATCATACGGATGAGTATGAAGAGATGCAGTTGTATCATGCGGCAGAGCACACCCGTGCCTATATCAAGATTCAGGATGGTTGCAATCAGTTTTGCTCTTACTGCATCATTCCGTATGCAAGAGGAAGGGTAAGAAGCAGAAAGCCGGAGGATGTCCTCAAAGAAATACGCAGATTAACAGAAAACGGATACAAAGAAGTGGTAGTAACGGGGATTCATTTAAGTTCCTACGGCCTTGATTTTCTGAAAAAGGAAACGGGCGATTATCTGGAAGGGATCGGAGATATCCGGGAAGCCGTTTATAAGAAGGGATTTTTGTTAACACTGTTAGAAGAGATGCAGCAGATAGAAGGCTTGGAAAGGATCCGCCTTGGATCATTGGAACCACGTATTATTACGGAAGACTTTGCAAAGAGACTGAGCCAAATGGACAAGATCTGTCCTCATTTTCATTTGTCCCTGCAAAGCGGATGCGACAGTGTTTTAAAAAGAATGAACCGCCATTACACGGCAAAGGAATATCTGGAAAAGGTACAGATCCTTCGTAAGTACTTTTCACATCCGGCGATCACTACGGATATTATCACCGGATTTCCGCAGGAAACGGATGATGAATTTGCACAGACAGTGGACTTTGTCAAAGAAGTGGATTTCTATGAAACGCATATATTCCGCTATTCCAAACGACAGGGCACGGTTGCGGCAAAAATGGACGGACAGTTGACGGATGCGGTAAAAGCCGCAAGAAGCGATGTTTTACTAAAACTGGCTAGGGAAAACGGCGAAAAATATCGCAAACAGTTTGTGGATACCGAAGTGGAAGTGCTTTTTGAGGAAAGCAAAGAAATCAATGGAAAGCGTTATATGGTGGGTTATACAAAGGAATATGTACAGGTGGCTGCACAAACGGGGCAGAATCTGGAAAACAAACTGATCCGCGGAAAAGTTACCGGTTTTTTGACAGAAGAGATTCTTTTGTTGAATTTTTCAGACAGATAAGGTAAGATGAATATGTTGCAGTCATGGTGGTATAAGGACTGTATTAGGAGATAAGGTATGCAGGATTTAGGGAACACACAGTTTTTTAAAGTAGAAGCGGAGCCGGCTTCCAGTGTGGAAGTAATATTACAGACGGTATTTGAGGTTATGAAAGAAAAGGGATATAATCCCGTCAATCAGATCGTTGGATATATCATGTCGGGAGATCCGACCTATATTACCAGTTACAAAAATGCGAGAAGTCTGATTATGAAAGTAGAACGTGATGAGATTGTAGAAGAACTGCTGAAAAACTACATCACCAATAATAACTGGGAATAGGCTGAGAGGTATAGCGATTATATGAGGATCATGGGATTGGATTTTGGATCCAAAACGGTCGGAGTGGCGATCAGTGATGAACTTATGATTACAGCCCAGGGAACGGAGATTATCCGGAGAAAAGAAGAAAACAAACTGCGTCAGACCCTGGCACGCATTGAAGAATTGATCGTAGAGTACGGTGTAGAGGAGATTGTACTTGGGTATCCCAAGAACATGAACGATACACTTGGAGAGAGAGTAAGACTGACAGAAGAGTTTCAGGAAAAACTGGAACGGCGTACGGGCCTTCCGGTTGCATTGTGGGATGAACGTCTGACCACGGTTGCGGCGGATAGGGCTATGATGGAAGCAGGGATTCGCAGAGAACACCGCAAGGATTATGTGGATCAGATCGCAGCAACCTTTATTTTACAAGGGTATCTGGATTGGAAGGGAAGACAGAAGGATGGAGAAGGTAACCTTTCAGAAAAATGAAAATGAAACAGTTGAATACTATATCTTGGAACAAACTAAGATTTCAGGTATAAACTATCTTCTCGTAACGGATGTGGAAACGGGAGATGGAGAAGCACTTATTTTAAAAGAGGTTCCGACACCGGATGAAGCAATTGGCGGCTATACGGATGAGTTGACAGATGACGAATATGAGGCAGTGGTTCCCATTTTTGAAAATCTGTTGGAAGATGTAGAATTAATTTAACAAGAGTAATGTGGGATGGAATGTGCAGAATTACTTTTGACATTCCTTTTTCCTTGTGGCGCGGATAATGGACAGGGAAAAAGAAAACAATGTCGTTAAGGATGCAGCTCCTTCCCAGGAATCAGGAGGCATTTTGAAAAAGAAAGAATTGAATAGTAATGTATCCGGTTTAAAGGTAATTCCGTTAGGAGGACTGGAACAGATCGGAATGAATATTACTGCCTTTGAGTATGAAGACAGTATTGTTGT
>CAYLSH010000117.1:0-4249 GCA_964386235.1 uncultured Lachnospiraceae bacterium
ATTTAATGTCTATCATAATAGGCTCCTCCTAATTTAATACTTTTTCTATAAATACCGAATTGCATTCCAATAAATCCTTTATCAGAAGTTGTTCCGGTTCATTTCCATTTTTATCCGTAATGATCTTTAAAGCCGGCCTTTCCGGAAATCCCTTATTCTGATGAATGATAATAGCAATTTCTCCTTCGTTTGTCATTACTCTGCTACCAACCGGGTAAACAGCGACAAACTCCAATAATACATCCACCACTCTTTCATCAAATAACTGTCCTTTTGAGGATTTCAGATATTCTACTACTTCATATACCTTCATCTGTTCACAGCCAATCCCGCAGATGCTTTCATCAAAAAAATCGCATACACCTGCAATCATGATTTCCAATGACAGATCTTTTACATGAAGAGGATATCCGCTTCCATCCATTCTTTCATGATGTGATAAAATTATATCCTTACTTTCCCTTGAAAGCCAATCCTCTGTTTTAACGGCTGTGTAACCGTATATGGGATGCTTTTTGTATTCTTCCATGTCTTTATGGGACATATCGGAGAATTTCTTATTTTCAAAATCAAACCCCATATATCGGATTCCCAGATCATGCAACAGACAACCAACGCTTATATTATACACCACTTTCTTTGCTAAATGCATCTTTAATGCAATCAACGTAGCCAAGGAACAGGTTGTAATGGAATGCTCATATATATCCGTGCTTCTCTCTTTTATATCGAATATTTGTTCGACTATATTTTCTTCTTCCATGATATTGGAAATGATATTATCCGCTGTCTTGCTGATTTCAATCATATCGTCCGTTCGGTGATATGTGTGCTTTGAAATGATCTGTTCCACTTTTTCTTTGCACCGGATGTTTACTTCTTCCTTTAATATAGCCAACGCGACAGGATTCGTTTTTTCTGATTTTATATAGACACTCTTAATACCCAGTTCTTTTAGTTTTGGAACATATTGTTTTTTTAGTACTGTTCCCTCGGACAATAATTCATTATAATTACTTGTCATAATGGGACGTGCTAATATTTCTGTTCCTTTTATACTGTCTACACTGATCCTTTCCATTCATTAGACTCCCATTGCCTGATTTAGTGCAACTTTTTCTTCATTACTTAATTCGATATCACATTCTCCCCTGTGTATCTCTTTTGTATAGGTATAACAACCTTCTGTACTATGCACAGAATTAATGATGAGACCATTGTTATCTTCATCAAGCAGGGCAAGTGAAAAACTGAGCAATCCACCCATTTGTTGATAAGCATCGTATTTTACAATTCCACTCTTCTGAAATGCCTTTGCTAACTGCTTATATAACTGACGAATATCTTTTTTGTTGTTATCGACCATATTTTTCAAAAACTTATTGTCTTCATACAGGCCGACTATTTCTTTTTCCAGACTCTGTGCATCCTTCCCTTTCATAAAGCGTGCAAGTCTTTTATTCAATTTTGCTATTTTTATCATGGATACAATCATCCAGATAAACAGAATCAGTATCACTGCTAAAAATGCGATCAGAATATAGCCTATATCTATATTACCCAATCCTAACTGATTTAAGAAATTACTTGTCATTTCTTTTGTACCTTTCACTTATATTAATGCAACAGTTTTTCTACAATCCTTTCAAAATCGTCATGGTTGTAAAATTCAATGTCAATCTTTCCGGATCCCTCTGTTTCACGTGAAGTAATCTGTACCTTGGTTCCCAGAACGCTTTTCAATTTTTCTTCTGTTGATTCATAGATCGCTTCTAATGACTCATTTTTCTTTTTCTTTACCTTTGCAGGTTTGTTCATTCCCTTAATGTATTTTTCTACATCACGCACACTCATTTTTTCGTCAAAGATCTTTTGTGCCAATGCATACTGTTCTTCCGGATCTTCCACAGAAATAATGGCACGGGCATGTCCTGTTGAAAGCATGTTAGAAATGATCATCTCCTGTACCTGATCACATAATTTTAATAATCGAAGGGAATTGGTAACAGCAGTTCTGCTCTTAGATACCTTTTCTGCTACTTCATCCTGTTTTAAATTGAATTCTTCTAATAATCTTTTATATGCCTGTGCTTCTTCAATTGGATTTAAGTCCTCACGTTGGATATTTTCAATCAAAGAAATCTCTACAATTTCCTGTTCTGTCAGGTTACGGATAATCACCGGGACTTTCTTTAATCCCGCCATCTTGGATGCTCGCCAACGACGCTCACCGGCAATAATCTCATAATATGTTTTTCTATCCTGTACCAGAATCGGTTGAATCAAGCCATACTGTTTAATGGAATCCGATAATTCCTGTAAGGCATCTTCATCAAAATGTTTACGGGGCTGTTCCCGATTGGGTTCAACCAAATTGATGTCAACATAGGTGTCCGGTTTTTCCGCCGGTTTTTCAGCCGGTTTTTCGGCTTTATTATTTGCTTTACTATTTACAGGTATTGTACTTGGGATAAGAGAATCAAGACCTTTTCCCAGTCCTCTTGCTTTTGCTGCCATCTTTTATACATCCTTTCTATTGATAATTTCATCTGCAAGCGAACGATATGCTTCGGCTCCCGCTGATTTTGGGTCGTATAAACAGATGGGAATACCATAACTCGGTGCTTCAGCTAATCTGATATTTCTTGGAATTACCGTATCAAATACCTTTTGTTTGAAATGTTGTTTCACGTTTTCTACAACCTGAGCTGACAAATTTGTTCTGGAATCATACATGGTAAATACAACTCCTTCCATATATAATTCCGGATTTAATCTCTCTTTTACAAGGTTTACGGTATGTATCAGCTGACTCAAACCTTCCAATGCATAATACTCACATTGGATTGGAACTAAGACAGTATTTGCTGTTGTCATTGCATTTACCGTTAACATATTTAATGATGGCGGGCAATCAATCAGTATATAATCATACAGATCTTTTACCCAGTCAATTTCTTTTTTTAAAATGAATTCCTTCTTTTCTACACCGATCATTTCGATCTCTGCCGCTGCTAGGTTAACATTAGAAGGAATAACGGACACATTTTCAATCACATTCTTTAATATACATTCCTGTACAGAACATTCTCCTAAAAAAAGTTCATATACTGTGTTGTCTAAATCATTCTTATCAACACCAAGTCCACTGGTTGTATTTCCCTGAGGATCAGTATCTATCACAAGTACTTTTTTTCCTTTTTCAGCTAATGATGCTGCTAAATTGATTGAAGTAGTAGTCTTACCTACTCCACCTTTCTGATTTGCTATTGCAATAATTCTTCCCATGAGTCCCTTTCCTAAGTACGAAAATATACTTATTCCGATTTATCATTTTCTATATTAAGGATAATTTTTAGGTGTAATATGAATTTCATTCACTATTATCACAAATAATGTTTCACGTTTCAACCACAACATATTGGTAGTCTCATTTCATTCAACACAAGACTGAAAATGTTTCACACTTCACTAAATTGATGTTTCACACATTATTAATCTACATCTTGGGTTATAATGTTTCACGTGAAACATTATCTAGTATTTTATAATATTGAATAAATTAAATGTTTCACGTGAAACATTTAGATCTTAACAAGGTTGTTTTTGATGGCAAAAACAGCTGCTTGTGTTCTGTCAGCAACGTCAATTTTCTTAAAAATACTAACCATATGATTCTTAACAGTACGTTCACTTATATTAAGATGAAGTGCAATATCTCTATTAAAATTACCATTTGCTACTTCGATTAAAACTTCGATTTCTCTCTTTGTAAGAGAGTCTAATTTTTCTTTATCATCATCTTTATGAATCAGATAATGATTTAATGCCGGAATCAGGTTTGGTTGAATATAGGACTCCCCTTTCAAGATAGAGTAGATGGCTTTTTTCAATTCCATAGAACCGGAATCTTTTAATATGTATCCTTCTACACCCATATCAATTGCTTTTACTAAATATTCCACTTCCTCATGAACGGTCAGAATCAGAACTTTAATTCTTCTTTTATTCTTTTTAATTTCCCTTAAAACTTCCAAGCCATTCATTTTAGGCATATTAATATCAAGCAGTAAAACATCAGCTGGAACGGAATTAATTTTTTCCAAACATTCAATGCCGTCGTTTGCTTCCGACACAACTTCTATTGAATGATCAAATTCCAGTAATTGTTTAATGCCTTCCCTAAGCATTACATGATCGTCCGCCAGTATTACTTTAATTTTCATAAAGAAACCCCTTTCTTATTTGG
>CAYLSH010000118.1:0-4231 GCA_964386235.1 uncultured Lachnospiraceae bacterium
ATTATGCAGCTTATGACAATTGCGATTCCAAAATTGGAAGAGATGCAGAAGGATGGAGAAGAAGGAAGAAAGAAAATTGCTTCCATCACACGTTATGTGACAGTAGTACTTGCACTTGTTGAATCCGCAGCATTAGCAATCGGATTCGGCAGAAGCGGTCTTTTACAGACATATAATGTGGTAAATGTATTGATCGTTATGGCAGCATTAACTGCAGGAAGTGCTGTAGTAATGTGGATTGGGGAAAGAATCACAGAAAAGGGCGTCGGAAATGGTATTTCAGTAGTGCTTGTAGTGAACATTATTTCCAGACTTCCACAGGATATGACTGGTCTTTATGAGCAGTTTGTCAAAGGAAAATCCATTGCAATGAGCGTTGTTGCAGCAGCAATTATTCTTGCGGTTATCATTGCAATGATCGTATTGGTCATCATCTTAAATGATGGCGTTAGAAAGATTCCTGTACAGTATGCAAAGAAGGTACAGGGTAGAAAATTTGTCGGAGGACAGTCAAGCAATATTCCTCTTAAGGTAAATACTGCCGGTGTTATCCCGATTATCTTTGCATCCTCCATTATGGAGTTTCCGATCGTTATTTGTTCATTGTTCGGAGTTTCCGGAAGCGGTTTCTGGGGAGAAGTACTGAAGGGCATGAGTTCAAGCAACTGGTGTAAACCTTCTGCACCGATCTACTCCATTGGTTTGGTAGTGTATATTATTATGGTAATCTTCTTTGCCTACTTCTATACCTCCATTACCTTCAATCCGTTGGAGATTTCAGAAAACATGAAAAAGCAGGGTGGTTTTATTCCGGGAATCAGACCCGGTCGTCCCACTTGTGAGTATCTGAATAAGATTTTATATTACATCATCTTTATTGGTGCATGTGGTTTGACGATCGTAGGTGTTCTGCCATTTATTTTCAACGGTGTCTTTGGCGCCAGCGTATCATTTGGCGGAACCAGCCTTATCATTATCGTAAGCGTTATCTTAGAGACGATCAAGCAGATCGAATCCCAGATGCTTGTACGTAATTATACAGGCTTCTTAAATGATTAATAACCAGAATAAAGGGGACAGGACGATTTCGTTTTGTCCCTTACTGGGTATTATACAAGGATCATCTGTGGAATATATTTTATCCTCGATTGGTCCATATAATTTTGAATGTAAAGGGACAAAATCCTTATTATTATAGAAAGTGATTACAGAGCCGTGAATGCGGCGGAATGGAGATTAGTATGAAGATTATTATGTTAGGCGCCCCGGGTGCAGGTAAGGGAACACAGGCAAAGATGATCGCAAAGGAATATGGAATTCCTCATATTTCCACAGGTGATATTTTCCGTGCAAACATCAAAGAAGGTACGGATCTTGGAAAAGAAGCAAAGACATATATGGATGCCGGTCAGCTTGTTCCGGATGAATTGACGGTTAAGATTTTACTTGACAGAGTGGCAAAGGATGACTGCAAGAACGGATATGTTCTGGATGGTTTCCCAAGAACCATTCCTCAGGCAGAAGTACTGGATGAAGCATTAAACAAATTAGGCGACAAGATTGATTTTGCCATTGATGTGGATGTTCCGGATGAAAACATCGTAAGAAGAATGGGCGGAAGAAGAGCATGTGTTACTTGTGGAGCAACTTACCACATCGAACATGTTCCGCCAAAGAAAGAAGGCATCTGTGATACATGCGGAAGCGAACTGATCCTTCGTGATGATGATAAGCCGGAAACAGTAAGCAATCGTTTGAAAGTATATCATGAGCAGACACAGCCCCTTATTGATTTTTACTCTAAGAAGGGTGTCTTAAAATCAGTTGACGGTACGGTTGACATGATGGATGTATTTGCAGCGATCAAAGCAATTTTAGCATAAATACTTTTACTAGTAGTGTTACCACAAAGTGGCGGAATGGAGAATTGGTATGGCAGTTTCAATTAAATCAGAACGCGAAATCCAACTGATGAGGGAATCCTGTAAGATTCTGGCAAAGGTTTATGAAGAACTGGAGAAAGCGATCCGGCCGGGAATCTCGACAAAGGAATTGGATACCTTAGCAGAAGAACTGATCCGTAGTTATGATTGTATTCCGAATTTCCTGAATTATTATGGTTTTCCGGCAACGATCTGTGCATCCGTAAATGAAGCCGTTGTACATGGTATCCCTGACAGGCATACGATCCTGCGTGACGGCGATATCATCAGTATTGATTGCGGATGTATCTACAAAGGGTATCATTCCGATGCGGCTCGTACATATGCAGTGGGAAATATCAGTCCGGAAGTACAGAAACTGATGGATGTTACAAAGCAGTCCTTCTTTGAGGGCATAAAGATGGCAAAAGCGGGCAATCATCTGTATGATATTTCCAATGCGATCGATGATTACGTAACTCCGTACGGATATGGAATCGTTAAAGATCTGGTAGGTCACGGCATCGGAACCGATTTACATGAGGATCCCCAGGTGCCAAACTTCAGGCAGAAGAGAAAAGGCTTATTATTGCAGCCGGGTATGACACTTGCGATCGAACCGATGATCAATCTCGGCACATGGGAAGTGGAGTTCTTAGATGATGACTGGACGGTCGTAACGCGTGATGGCTTACCGTCCGCACATTACGAAAACACAATCCTGATCACGGACGGAGAACCGGAGATCCTGACACTGTTGTAAAGATTTTCAGCAAAGAGGAAATATATGATTGGATGGATGGCTAAATCGTTAGCAGGACATGACAAAAACAAGATTTATATTATAATAGAAGAAACAGATGACACCGTGTTGCTTGTGGATGGAGAGTGCCGTCCTCTTTCAAAGCCGAAGCGGAAAAAGAAAAAGCACATACAGGTCATTAAAAAAACAGTGGATGAAGCACTTGTATCCGGAATCCGGGAAGGAAAATCCTGCCGTGATGAAGAGATTAAGAGAGCAATCAAGTTATACAGACAGCAATCATGCAGTAGTAATTGACAAGTCATACTGACAAAGAGATCGTTTATTTGTCAGCACCATTAAGAATAAGGAGAGTATATATGTCAAAATCCGATGTAATTGAAATTGAAGGAACCGTAATTGAAAAGTTACCCAACACCATGTTTCAGGTCGAATTAGAAAACGGTCACAAAGTTCTTGCACATATCAGCGGAAAACTCCGCCAGAACTTCATCCGTATTCTTCCGGGTGACAAAGTAACTTTGGAATTATCCCCCTACGATCTTTCAAAGGGAAGAATTATTTGGAGAGATAAATAACATGAATAGTACTTCTAAAGGCTCACAGCAAAGGCTGTTTCGTTAAGAAGTACTAGATTCATGTTGAAAAGTACTTCTAAAAACTCGCAGCAAAGGCTGTTTCGCCAAGAAGTACTAGATTCATGTTGAAGAACAGCAAAGCTGTTCTTCTTAAGTAATATAATGGATGAATATAAATGAATGTTAAAAAACCCCTTGCAAAAGGGGTTTTTGCATGCTATAATGTAAAACGGTCTTTTTATGAAAGGAGGGTTTAACATGAAGGTTAGATCATCAGTAAAGCCGATTTGTGAAAAGTGCAAAATTATTAAAAGAAAAGGTGCGATCAGAATTATCTGTGAGAATCCTAAGCACAAACAGAGACAGGGTTAATTGATTCCCTGTTGCATTATTCGTTATGAATCAGCGGTGAGAATCTTACCGCATAAAGATAATTGAACGTAGGAGCCTACGGGAGATTACTTTTTGGTACCGAGAATAATGTCACATAGTATCGGAAAAGCTGGGTGGATACCCAGCCGGGCAGAAGGGTTCCCTATGACGAGACCCGGAACTTGATTTTGCCCCAATCAATTAGTTATCAGTTGTATGAACAACAGAAAAATGGAGGAAATGTAAATGGCTCGTATTGCAGGTGTTGACTTACCAAGAGATAAGAGAATCGAGATCGGTTTAACTTATGTTTATGGTATTGGTCGAGTAAGTGCAACAAAAATCTTAAAACAGGCTAAGGTTAATCCTGATACCCGTGTCAGAGATTTGACAGATGATGAAGTAAAGGCAATCAGTGAAGTAATTGACGCTACTATGACAGTAGAAGGTGATCTTAAGAGAGAGATCGCTCTGAATATCAAGAGACTTCAGGAAATCGGATGCTACAGAGGTATTCGTCATAGAAAATCTCTTCCGGTTCGTGGACAGAAGACTAAGACAAATGCCAGAACATGTAAGGGTCCTAAGAGAACAGT
>CAYLSH010000119.1:0-4230 GCA_964386235.1 uncultured Lachnospiraceae bacterium
AGCATTCAGTCAAGCGCAACCGCCGGTTATAAATTTACAGAAGACCCCAACGGACAGGAATACGTATTAGGTAAAAAAACATTCTATTGTAAGAACGCTTTTCAGAACAATGAATGGTTTAAACAATATGCATTAAATATGACGCAGGAAGAGTATGAAGATTTCCCTGTGGAAGTACTCTCCTATACGCCGGATGAAATAAATGACATGGTTACGGATAACAGCCTTCCGGCATTTGATTTTTTATACCTCAATTCCGGAACGGAGGCAGGATGGAAATATGCAGCTGACGCTGTTGAAGCCGATAAACAGGGCGGAGATATTTCCCCACAGGCAGCATCGCAGATTTTTACAAAGGTACGTGAAGGTGCCATTCCCTGTCTGATCGATGGCAGAATCCTGTATGACATAACCAGTACCGTTAAGAAAAATGACGCATTGAAGGATAGAGCGATCTTTAAGTTAAGTCTGCTGCTTGCACAGGAGGCTTTGGAATCCATCACATATACTTTTGATGAGGCAAATGCGGATACGCTTTGGGATACGCTGCCAACGGGCAGTGCGGATGGTAATTTTACAACGGACCATATCTATGTGCATACAGCTGGCGGTCATTCGATTGTGAACGATGAATTTTTTAAGTATACAATCTATAAGGCGGGCGAAGATGTACCGGATGGTTTCCGAAAGGTGTTAGATGAGATTGAACTGGAGAATCTGTACAGAAAGTCCGATACTTCCGGCACCTATGCGCAATTGCCGACGGATATTTCGCAGGCAACCTGTATCCGTCATATTATGAATTATAAGAACCGTCGTAACGTGAATCCGAAAGAAACCATTAAGATTCTGGAAATACAGCCGGCACTGACTACCAAAGCCGAACTGGATCTGAATCAGGTTCAGAAATGGGCACCGGATGTGAAAAAAGTGGAAACCACGATTATGACGACCGCAGAATTTATCGGTAAGATCGATACCTTAAACGATGCCTATGATCTGATCTACATCGGAACCTCCACAGAGCATATGAATGTCAAGGATGGGGAAACCGTATTTAACGACACGGAAATGAATGGTCTGATCTATTACAATGTCGGCGACAGGCGTGTGGTTGGTCTGATGTTAGCCGGGCTTCTGGATACGGAATACAAAAACAATAACCGAAACGACAAGCCCTATCACTATAATTTTGTACGCTATGGCGGCAATGATATCACGGAAGAAAAAGAGAAGGCTCTTCTGGACTTTTTAAGCGGATCCTATCCGGTCGTGGTATCGGATGATTTTATTGAGGCACCGGTTACGGTATATTCAGATGCTAACTATCGGAAAAATGAGGTTTCTTTGCGTGTGGGAGAATATACGACGGCACAGTTAACAGCACTGGGAGTTAAGGATGATGATATCTCCTCCGTAAGGGTAAAACAGGGGTATCAGCTTACGGTATACGATGAAGATAATTTTGTAGGCACCCCGCTTGCTACGTTTACTAAAGACGATAATTATATAGGGGATAATGGAATAGAGGCCAATGATAAGATCAGTTCCCTGAAGGTGGAAAAAATAGGCAATACCAAGCCTGGCATTGATGGTCATCATATTGATAACTGTACCTATATCTATGATTTTGTGCAGACGGCTTTGGATAAACAGTATTCTAATTTCTATATAAAAGGAGAGATTGAACCGCAGTCCGAACTGTTCCAGTTTTATTTAAACCGACCCAAGGTGTCCTTTACTTCTTTTACACCCAATGGTTCCACAGGGGTCAGTGCACAGAATGATGCCTATTATATCTCCCCGGATGTGTATGGGGTCTATAACCTTCAGTTTGATTTTTCCATTCAGAATGAAGGAGCGGCTTCGGCGGATACCCGGTATCGCTGTGAACTGTATATCGATGTCAATGCGGATGGTAAATTCTCAGGAGAAGAAGCTGTGGGAGATGTTGTGATCACGCAAAACGGCAACTATGTGTCCGCCGATCAGATCTATGCAGGCAATTCCTACACTCTGAGCAGGGAGATCATGGATGAGTACAAGGGTGTACTCCCCTGGAAGGTGGAAATCTGCCAGGTGGACAACGGAAACATTTATACATCGCAGACCGGCTTTACCAAGTTGCAGGGAATGGAACAGGAAGTGTTAAATATCTGTCAGATTTCCAGAACAAAGGATGAAAATGTGATCATCGATCTGGAAAAAGAAATTGCAAAAGAGGGCAGTGCGTTCCATACACTGATTTACGGCGGATATGACACGGGCGGCAATTATTATAACGGAGTCAGCAATGAGTTTGATATAAAGGTAAAATGTATTTCCATTGATGATTTTGAAAATATATATTATGGAAGAAACGGGCAGACCGCCAACCCGGACTATCTGAGCGGCTTTAATATGCTGATATTGGGATTCTCGGATATGTACGGTGATTTTAGCGGGGATGAAACCACGGGACCGATGTCGGAGATCGTAAAATTTATCAACAGCGGAAAGAGTGTTTTACTTGCCCACGATACCACCTCCTTTTTCAATGTCACGGGTACGGACGGTTATCTGAATCGTACCGACACTAATACAACCGGAAGAAATATCGGCTATCCCAATGCGTCAACGCTTAATAAATATGTGCGTCCCATTGTGGGAATGGACCGTTATGGGATTCTTGCGCCGTCATCTGCATCAGGTGTTCTGCAAAAGGGAAACGTGCTGACGCAGGGAACGGATGCTTATAATGCGGTTGTGGATTCCGGAAAGGATGTTGCTTACAAACCAAGAAGCAATAAAAAGGAGACCGTTCCGGAAGTACAGGGCTATACCTATCAGTTGATCAATGCCAAGGATAAGACCTTCCAGTACTGGGATGCAGTTAACTGGATCAATATTTATTCGTATGACTGGCACTATCTGTTTAGTACGGAAGCAGAAAAGCGGAACGTGATTGGTGATGCAGATGAGTTTACCAATACCTACCGTAATATCCGTTATGACCAGGTGTGGTGCGGCAATAACAACAGCTATAACGAAGAGCCGGAAGCCTACGGAGAAATCGGAAACGGTGGTGTGGATAACGGTCAGGTAGACCAGTTGATGGTAACACAGGTGAACAAGGGCCAGATTACGGAGTATCCGTACAAGATTGCAGAAAAATTTGAAGTGGCACAGACCCATTCCCAGTATTATGAACTGGATTATACCGCGGATGATGATAATGACGGACAGAGCGATCTGGTTGTCTGGTATTGTCTGGGAGGAAGAAATACAAGCAGCCAGTCTGAGACGGTTTACTCCCAGTCGCCCAATGATGTGCGCAATAACTACTATATTTATAATAAGGGTAATATCACATACACCGGTATGGGTCATTCGGCATCGTTTGATAACGTGGATGATTATACATGGGAAGAAGCAAAACTGTTTATCAATACCATGATCGCATCGTATAATGCGGGTATTAAGAATCCGACGATTACGCTTCAGGAAAATAAAAATGTAAATGCACCACAGCAGACCGTTCTGTATCGTTACTATGATGCGGAATCTTCCATTGACAGTACCATGGATGTGAGTGAACCGTATGAGAAGGTCTACTTCACCGTCCGGGACGTCAACCTGACAAAGGGTAGCCGTAATATTGCGGTAAATGCATTTTACAACGATCCCGAAGGCGATAAGGAGATCACGGTAGGCGGTGAAAAGATCCGGGTGCGCGCTTTGGAACGCAATATCTATAATGCATCGGATAATACACCGGCGAATCCGGACGAACTGAAAAGCCGGGGAATCTACTATATTAATGTACCCAAGTCCGTACTGGCCAATTGTGAACGCGGACTGACCCTGTATTTTGAAGCACAGAGTATCATTTCATCCAGGAACAACCGGATCGAAACGGATAAGGTATATGCTTCCCTGGATGTATTACAAACGTATCTGTTTGATCTGAATTAACAGTTGTGTAAAAGTAACAGTAGAAAGGGCCTGTTTACCGGGCTCTTTCTACTGTAATAGGAAAGTTTTCTGAAGTTATTTATTATATGAAGAAACACATATTTTTGAAAATGAAATTTTTTGAAAATTTTTTAAAAAAAGTAGTTGCATGTTTGAAAAACATCATGTATACTATCAATTGCTGTGGCATGATAGCGATGAAGCGTGAGGTTGCTGCCCATGTGGCAGGTTTTCCGTGGAGCGAATGTCAAGTTAGGAAACTGACGACAAGTCACT
>CAYLSH010000120.1:0-4217 GCA_964386235.1 uncultured Lachnospiraceae bacterium
CATTTGAAAACTAACTCCGAGTGGCCCCAATCCGGTCCGTGTCACCTACGTTACAGGGTAGACAGTTTGATCTGATACAGATATGACTGTTATGAGAGGTTTCTATAAGTCGTCGAAGGCGCAGGAAGCAAGCAGGGTGGAACCGCGTATATTACGTCCCATGCATTACAAGAGTAGTGCGTGGGATTTTTTATGCACTAGGATAATTCTTTGAAATTACCTATTGCACAAAAAACACTCCGTGAGGATACGCACTCGCATATAAAACAGTTTTTAGCAGAAGAATAAAAAGGAGAGAAGAAAATGAAGATCACATTAAAAGATGGTTCCGTAAAGGAATACGCACAGGCAATGAGCGTGTATGACATTGCACTTGACATAAGTGAAGGACTTGCAAGAGCAGCATGTGCCGGAGAAGTGGACGGAGAAGTTGTGGATCTGCGGACGATCGTGGATAAGGATTGTTCTCTTAACATTTTAACGGCCAATGATGCACAGGGACTGCGTACCCTTCGCCATACAGCATCCCATGTTATGGCAGAAGCGGTTAAGAACTTATTCCCCAATGTAAAATTAGCAATCGGACCTTCCATTGACGAAGGATTTTACTATGATTTTGATTCTGAACCGTTTTCAAGAGAAGACCTTGATAAGATCGAAGCGGAAATGAAAAAGATCATCAAAAAAGGTAATCGCCTGGAGAAATTTACACTTCCAAGAGACGAAGCGATCCGCTTTATGGAAGAAAAGGGAGAACCTTACAAAGTAGAACTGATTCAGGATCTGCCGGAAGATGCAGAGATTTCCTTCTATAGTCAGGGCGAATTTACGGATCTTTGTGCCGGACCGCATCTGATGAATACAAAAGGAATCAAAGCATTTAAACTGACATCCTCTTCCATGGCATACTGGAGAGGAGATTCCAATAAAGCACAGTTACAGAGAATCTATGGTTCTGCTTTTTCCAAAAAAGAAGAACTGGAGGCTTATCTTGCGCATTTAGAAGATATTAAAAAACGTGACCATAACAAACTGGGTCGTGAGATGGAACTGTTTACCACTGTGGATGTAGTAGGACAGGGACTTCCTTTGTTTACTCCTAAGGGAACCAAGATGATCATGAAACTCCAACGCTGGATTGAGGATCTGGAAGATAAGGAATGGGGTTATGTCAGAACCAGAACGCCACTGATGGCAAAGAGTGATCTGTACAAGATTTCCGGTCACTGGGATCATTACAAGGATGGTATGTTTGTGTTGGGAGATGAGGAAAAGGATAAGGAAGTATTTGCCCTTCGTCCGATGACCTGCCCATTCCAGTACTATGTATACAAAAACTCACAGAAATCCTATCGTGATCTGCCGTATCGTATGGGCGAAACTTCTACACTTTTCCGTGCGGAGGATTCCGGTGAAATGCATGGTCTTACCAGAGTACGTCAGTTTACCATTTCGGAAGGACACAACGTAATCCGTCCGGATCAGGTAGAGGAAGAATTAACAAATTGTTTCAATCTGGCATACCATGTACTTTCTGTACTGGGATTGGAAAAAGACGTAACTTTCCGTCTTTCTAAGTGGGATCCGGAAAATACGGAAAAATATCTTGGCGATGAAAATTATTGGAATACAACGCAAAATGTTTTGCGTCAGGTGCTGATCGAAAAGGATGTAGTGTTTGAAGAAGCGGACGGAGAAGCGGCATTCTATGGTCCTAAGATTGATATACAGGCTAAGAATGTATATGGTAAGGAAGACACCATGATCACCATTCAGCTGGATTGTGCGATTGCTGAGAATTTTGATATGTATTACATCGATCAAAACGGTGAAAAGGTGCGCCCTTATATCATTCACAGAACATCCCTTGGTTGCTATGAGAGAACCCTTGCATGGCTGATTGAAAAATATGCAGGAAAGTTCCCGACATGGTTATGTGCGGAGCAGGTTCGTATCCTTCCGATTTCTGAAAAATATGCGGATTACGCTGAAAAAGTCCGCAAAGAACTGGCTGCAAGAGACGTGGATGTAACCGTGGACAATCGTTCCGAAAAGATCGGTTACAAGATCCGTGAAGCCAGAATGGACAAACTTCCTTACATGCTGATCGTGGGTGCACAGGAAGAAGAGGAAGGACTGGTATCTGTCAGAAGCCGCTTTGCCGGGGATGAAGGACAGAAGCCGTTACAGGAATTTGCAGATCAGATCTGCGAAGAGATCCGCACCAAACAGATCCGTGAAGAAGTAGCAACAGAAGAAAATGCAAAATAAAATTTGCCGGAATAGTTTTTTATAATTCGGGAATACTACCTTTGTAAAAAAATAAGGAGGTAGTACGATGGCTGAGTTATGTTGTAAAGTAAAATCATGTGTGTATAATAATGATGAATGCTGCTGTAAGGGTGATATTCTAGTAGGTGGCAGGCATGCAAAGGAAATCTGTGAAACGGCTTGTGAAAGCTTTGTGGATCGCAATGGAAACACGTATACAAGTGCCATGGATCATCCAAGCCACACGATACAGATTGATTGCGAGGCAGAAAAATGTGCCTACAACCGGAATTACAAATGCCATGCGGATTCCGTAGAAATCGGTGGCAAATGCGATTCCTGCTGTTGCGGCGATACTTCATGCAGTACATTCCGCATGGAATAAATATTTTACAAAATTGTTTTCAAAAATAAAAAAATCATGTTGACGTAAGGGGTGGAATATGCTATAGTATCTGAGTGCGCAGATAGATGTGCATTTAGACAAACAAGCAGAGTATCCACTCTCACCTTGCGGCAGAGGCTTGCAAGCGTTAACATGGAAGGTTTGGGATCATGGAATGGTCTTAACGGATGTTAAGTGGATAGTTATGCTATCCACTTTTTTTATTATGGGGGGACACCACTATTAGCGAATTATTCATCAACGAACAAATCAGAGACAAAGAAGTACGTGTTGTAGGTGCGCAGGGAGAACAGTTAGGTATCATGTCCACGAAGGAAGCGCAGAAGCTTGCAGATGATGCCGGACTCGATCTTGTTAAGATTGCTCCGACGGCAAAACCGCCGGTTTGCAAGATTGTGGATTACGGTAAGTACCGTTACGAACAGGTTCGCCGTGAGAAGGAAGCCAAGAAAAAACAGAAAACGGTGGAGATCAAAGAGATTCGTCTTTCACCCAATATTGACACCAATGATTTAAATACCAAGATGAATGCTGCCAGAAAGTTTATTTCCAAGGGAGATAAGGTGAAGATTACACTTCGTTTCCGCGGACGTGAGATGGCTCATATGGCAAACAGCAAACACATCTTAGATGACTTCGCAGAGAATCTTGCAGATATTGCAACGGTGGAAAAAGCGCCCAAGGTAGAAGGACGCAGTATGACAATGTTTTTAACTGAGAAACGTTAAATCGTACAGTTAAAATAGATTGAAGAAATCAGGAGGAAATAACTATGCCAAAAATGAAGACAAGCAGAGCAGCTGCAAAGCGCTTTAAAGTGACAGGAACTGGTAAATTAAAGAGAAACAAAGCGTATAAACGCCATATCTTAACAAAGAAGTCAACAAAGACAAAGAGAAATTTAAGAAAACCTGCTATGACAGATGCAACAAATGTTAAGAATATGAAGAAGATTTTACCATATTTATAAGTCAAAATCAGGTTAAGGAGGAATAAGACATGGCAAGAGTGAAAGGCGGCTTAAACGCTAAAAAGAAACATAATAGAGTATTAAAACTTGCAAAGGGTTACAGAGGAGCAAGATCTAATCAGTACAGAATTGCAAAACAGTCTGTAATGAGAGCATTAACTTCTTCTTATGCAGGTAGAAAAGAAAGAAAGCGTCAGTTCAGACAGTTATGGATTGCACGTATCAATGCAGCAGCAAGAATCAATGGTTTATCCTACAGCAAATTTATGTATGGTTTAAAATTAGCCGGTGTTGACATGAACAGAAAAATGTTAGCAGAGTTGGCAGTAAACGATGCAGAAGGTTTTGCAACATTAGCAGAACTTGCAAAGAGCAAACTGGCTTAAGGAAAAGCAAATATCGGGAGATCTTTCTCCCGATATTAATAAAAAAGATTTAAAAATCAGAAAAAAGATGCAATTGATTGTTGACAAAGTTCTTCATCTTTTGTATACTAATCAAGTCGGTTACGACGAGCGGGATCTTAGCTCAGCTGGGAGAGCATCTGCCTTACAAGCAGAGGGTCATAGG
>CAYLSH010000121.1:0-1907 GCA_964386235.1 uncultured Lachnospiraceae bacterium
TGAAAGAATTAACGTATCCATTTGACAGTGAATATATTTTAAAAAAATCCAAACGGATCAAGAAGGAACTGCTTGCAACGGAAGAAAAACGCATGGTTAAAAAAGTAGCGGTTCTTGGCGGAAGTACGACACATGACATTATCCGGGTGTTGGAACTATTTTTGCTCGATCAGGGGATAGAGCCTGAATTTTACGAGTCCGAATATGCAATGTATTGGCAGGATGCCATGTTTGAGAATCCAAAACTGCAGGAATTTGGTCCGGATGTTATTTATATTCACACGAGTAATCGTAATATAACGGATTTTCCGCAATTGGATGATACAAAGGAAATGATTTTGGAAAAAGAAGAAAATGCATATGCTCATTTTCAGGTTATGTGGGAGAAATTGAGGGAGACATATGACTGCCCCATTATACAGAATAATTTCGAACTTCCGTTTTATCGACTCCTTGGAAACCGGGATGCAGTGGATGTGCACGGTGGTGTACATTTTTTAAACCGACTCAATGAAAAGTTTTATGAATATGCGGAAAGCCATGAGAATTTCTACATCAATGATATTCATTATCTTTCATCCTGTTATGGATTGGACAAGTGGGCGGATCCCTTTTTCTGGCATATGTACAAGTATGCCCTGTGTCTGGATGCTATTCCCAGCCTTGCTTTTAATGTATCCAACATTATAAAATCAATTTATGGTAAAAATAAGAAGGCGCTGGTTTTAGATCTGGATAATACCCTTTGGGGCGGGATTGTCGGTGATGACGGTGTGGAAAACTTAGAGATCGGACAGGAGACTTCTCTTGGACAGGTTTATCAGGAATTCCAGAATTATATAAAAGCCCAGAAACAGTTAGGCGTTATGCTGAATGTAAACTCCAAAAATGAGGAAGAAAATGCGCTGGCAGGACTGCAGCATCCCGATGGTGTGCTCAGACCGGAAGATTTTATCGTTATAAAAGCAAATTGGGATCCTAAGAGTAAAAATCTGATGGATATTGCAACAGAGTTGAATATATTGCCGGATTCTCTTGTTTTTGTGGATGATAATCCGGCGGAGCGTGAAATTGTGCGTCAGCAGACTTGTGGAACGGCAGTTCCGGAAATAGGCAATCCGGAAGAATATATCCGTATTATAGATCACAGTGGCTTTTTTGAAGTGACAAGACTTTCAGCAGATGACAGAAAGCGTAATGAGATGTATAAAGCAAATGCCATGCGTAAGCAGCAGGAACAGTCTTTTACGGATTATAAGGAGTATTTAAGATCATTGGAAATGAAAGCCGTCATCGCTCCTTTTGAGCCCCTGTATATGGCGAGAATTGCACAGTTGACAAACAAAAGCAATCAGTTTAATCTTACAACGAGACGTTTTTCCCAGAGTGAGATTGAAAAAATTGCGAAGGATCCGCAATTCTTGACTTTGTATGGGAAACTGGAGGACAAATTCGGTGACAATGGTGTAGTCTCTCTTGTAATAGGACAAAAAGAGGAAAAGACAATGCACATTCGTCTGTGGCTGATGAGTTGTCGGGTGTTAAAACGTGATATGGAATATGCCATGATGGATACATTGGTAAAAGATTGCCGGAAACAAGGTGTGGAGACTATCTATGGCTATTATTATAAAACAGCAAAAAATGCGATGGTAAAGGAATTCTATTCCTTAATGGGATTTGAAAAGATAAACGAAGATGAACAGGAAAACAGCACCTGGAAGTATGAGGTGCCTGTGGACTATCGCTGTAAAAATGAGGTAATAGCAGTTGAAGAGTCATAATTTCTTAAAGGCAGTCAGTTTCATATTAATCTTTCTACTTCTATTGACGGGAGTTTCTTACATTGTCCGGACGAATGGGGATGTGAAAGATCGTTTTGCCGGTTTTTATGCAGAAGAAAAGGA
>CAYLSH010000121.1:2007-3978 GCA_964386235.1 uncultured Lachnospiraceae bacterium
GGTGCTAAAAAATGTTCCGAAGCGTTAGGAGAGATTCTAAGCAAAGAGTATGGACTTTTGGATAAAAGAGAGGAAACCACCTATGATTCCTGGGATGAAAGTTATGAAGCATTTTGGGAAATATACAATGAGGTAAATAACAACAAGGAAAAATATACTCTGTAAGAAAAGAAAGGCTGGTAAATAATATGACAAAAGAAATGATCTATGAAAAATTAAATGAAGTATTTCAGGATGTATTTGATGATGATACCATTACAGTGAATGCACAGACAACAGCGGATGATATAGAGGACTGGGATTCTTTGGAACATATCAATCTGGTTTCGGCTGTAGAAAAAGAGTTTGGCATGAAATTTACCATGGCTCAGGTTGTCGGCATGAAAAATGTTGGAGAAATGGTGGACGTTATTCTGGCTGCGAATCTTTAAGAATGGAGAATACCATGGGAATCACTTCGTTTTTGTTTTTACTGTTTTTTGCAGTTTCCCTGATTCTGTATTACAGTATTCCCAAAAGGTGTCAGTGGGGCTTTTTGTTATTGATCAGTATTCTGTATTTCCTTATGGCGGGAAATGGGCTATTGATCCTATATCCTCTGGCATCCATAACAGTCACATATTTTGGAGCAAGATGGATGGAGCAAGAGAAAGACCGCAAAAAAAGAAAAGGGTGGCTTTCTCTTGTTGTCGTATGTAATTTAGGAATTTTATTGGTCTTAAAGTACCTAAATCTCGGAGTATACACATATAATGCTCTTGCAAGCCGCTTGTCCGAACATCCGGCTTTGTTGGATACACTGCATTTTCTGGTTCCGTTAGGAGTCTCTTTTTATACATTATCCATACTCAGTTATGTATTTGATGTGTATTATGAGATTGCATCGGCTGAAAAAAACTGGGCTAGGTTATTATTGTTCGGAATGTATTTTCCGACGATCATCAGTGGTCCGATTATGCGCTACCGCGATATGAAAGAAAAAATGTTTGCGGAGCATTCTTTTGATTATGATCGTGTAACAAAAGGACTTCAGCGGATACTATGGGGATTTTTTAAAGTTCTTGTCATTTCGGAAAAACTGGCTGTCGTGGTTTCTACGGTTTATGATGATTACGACACATATGGCGGATGTTATATTGTTTTTGCTACAGTATGCTTTTCTTTGCAGTTATATACGAATTTTTCCGGATCCATGGATATTGTAAATGGGGTATCGGAGACCTTCGGAATCCTGCTTCCTGAAAACTTTCAGACTCCGTTCTTTTCCCGTTCCATTCAGGAATTTTGGAGAAGATGGCATATTACCCTCGGTGGCTGGCTGAAAGATTATATCTTTTATCCGGTATTGAGAACGAATTTCTTTATGGAACTGCCGGGAAAATTAAAATCACGATTTGGAAAGAAGACGGCAAAAAAGATTACAACGTTTTTAGCAATGTTTATTTTATGGTTTGCCGTTGGTTTGTGGCATGGCGGTTCGTGGAAGTATATTATTGGTTCCGGTATGATCCCCTGGATTTATATTGTGGGTGGGGAACTGGCAGAACCGTTGTGGAAAAAAATGCGGGAGTTTTTCCGGGTTGATAAGGATACAAAGTGGTTTTCGGTTTTTCAGATGGTCAGAACTTTTTTACTGATGTCTTTTGCCTTTTTATTTTTTAATTCGGATGGATTTTTCAGTGCATTGTCCATGATCGGCAGTGTATTGACAACATGGAATCCAGAAATTTTATGGAATGGAAGTTTGCTGCAATTGGGATTGGAAGTTAAGGATTGGATTATTTTACTCCTTTCGCTTTGCCTGTTATTCACAATTTCCATCATGCAACAAAAAGAAAGCGTCAGGAACCGGCTTGCTAAGCGCAACCTTGTGATTCGGTGGTGTCTTTTATATGCATTGCTATTCTGGGTGATTTTAATGGGAAATTATGGACCGGGGTATAGTGCAGCAGAATTTATTTATCAGGGATT
>CAYLSH010000122.1:0-3914 GCA_964386235.1 uncultured Lachnospiraceae bacterium
TGCACGAAATGCAGGAATTGTAACCTCAACCTGTTCTTTTTGCGGCATACCGTTTCCCACGCAGAAAAATACCGCCCTGTATTTACAAGACGGTATCTCTGAAAATAAAAAAGGTGCATGGATTTCATTTCTTTTTCCATACACCTTAAACGACTGTTAAATTGTTATTAGAGCAAGCGTAATAGCTGCACAAGCTCATGCGGTTCTGCTTCGCTTGATGTTGTCTGTCTGGTATCAAACTGCTTGAATCCATAATTTTCATAAAAGGAAAGTAGTTTTTCATTATTACCTGCTTCGACAAACGTTACCATACCACCTGCCTGATACTGCAATATCTGTGTCTGTCTGATTGCTGCTTCCAGCAATTCTTCTCCTGTTATTCTGCCCTTTGCATTATCATTGTAATTTTTTCCAAGCTGGGCAATCAGATATGCTGCAAGATTATATGTCTGTTCGCTTTTATTGATTTCACTAAATCTTGCAAGTTTCCGTTTTGCCGTATTACTGAACGGCTCTGCCTTTACTACAAGAGGCTTGATTGTAATGGAAAAATATCCTAACAACTCTGCATCTTCCAAGGACAATACCAGATATGTAACTGCTTGGTGCTTCTTTGCAAATTCGATTGATTGCTGTTTTAAAAATCGCTCAACATCCGGATTCAACGGACAAGAAAACTCGGAAAGGAGCTGTACTAACTTGTCCTCTCCGAGCCTTTTGTCATCATTTTCTAAATACTCACGAATGTTCAGCACGATAAAATTATTCGCTGACTCCATTCGCTTTCTTCCTTTTCTCCATGAATTTTAATATCTCATCTGTTCCCTGCAAATAGGTTACGTTAATCGGAACACGAGGTGTCCTGTCGTTGGCAGATGCTTCAATCGCATCGGCAAACATTTCTACCTGTTTCTGACCAGATATGATAAAATTCTTAGTGATACTTGAAGTTGCCATATAAACACCTCCTTTAATAGTATGGCTTTTTTTCTGTTACACATACTCTTCTAACTTTATTTTATTATCAAAGTTCAAGTTTTGCAACTGAATTTTTGTGGATACCAAAATTCACCGGAATTTTTATTCCTGGCACCGCTGGCTCTATTTTTCGCTATTCTATTCAAAAGATTACTCAATATTTGTAGCAACACGACCTAAACCTACAGTACGTCCACCTTCACGGTCCAATTTTGCTTATTCAGAAACTTATTTGTTACGGTTTTTAATGCTACACAGATGCCGCGACGCGCGGTGTGATACACATGCCTATTCTTTATGCAAGTAGCTTGTTCAACTCCAGTTCATAATAGTATTTAAGCGTAGATTCCGGATATTCTTTAGTATATAGCTCTACATCATTTTTTGTAATTCCATAAACGGATATATACTCAGCAAATTTCTCCCGTGCCTCTTCATACGTATAGTCAAGGTACACGTCGAGATTTACCAATATATCCATCATCTGCAATACATAGACATTCTCTTTTGTTATCGGTACAACCGGCTTCCTTACACAAAATCTTCTGTTACCAATCAGGACTTCTCCGGCAACTGAAACATTGTTGCTTACAATTTCAATTACATAAGGAACTTGCGTGGAAATCCCTAGTTGGTTAGTAAATGTATTACCTGCATAGAAACCATCTATATTATCACCCTTGGATATGAAACGATATCTCACCACCATATCTGCATTCAGACCAACAGTGGAATTTAATGAGGTCTTCTTTGGAATGAAATATACCTCGTCATCATATTGCTGCAATAAGCCTTTTTCACAGATTTCCTTCAATTGCTGTTTTAAATCCGGCTCGATAATATTCGTTCTTAACAAATTAGAAAGAAAAATTGGCTCTGCTTCTTTATAATGATCTTTTATATAATTGCACAGCATCGCCAATTCTCCCTTCGCTATATTCTGCATAAAAACTCCAAATCCTTCTTCAGCACGTCGTCCACCGACAAATCAAGCCAATTCTTCTTGGAACCCTCCACCTGCTTTTTGTATGTACTGCTGGCAAAAATTCTTTCTGCTCTCCTTCTGATTTCATCCGTATCGTTTACATCAATTGTAGTGTCAGCATATATATACTTCTGTATGCAGAATCGTAGTTTCTCCATATCTGCCAAATCAGACAGATAACAGATGTCAAATACATCTTTGTATCTGGTGGACCGGGTTCCGAATCGCATCAAGGATTTCAATTTTTCAGTAATCATCTGCTCACATGAATTGATTAACACGCTGGCAGAATCCTCTTGAAAACATACATCAAAACAATACTCTTCTTGTTCGATATCCAAATCCAAATCCTGCGTAGCACGCCTTGCATTCTTCGACAGGCTACGCATAACCACGCCACCTTTAATGGTGACATTTCTATTCAGACTACTCTGTGAAATCGCTTTTATAATAATATCCTGACACAGCTTAGCTTCTGCATTTGCTTCGCTGTATCCGTCTTGTTTAATTTTATCTACTTCATCCAATAAGTTCATTACAATACCTCCAATTCAATGACCTGCATCATTTTATCAGAATGCTTAAACTTGGCTGCGTACTCTTCCACCTTAGCAATATCCATAGTCTCCACACGATTCCTGTACGATCCAATAATCTCCTTGTAATAATCAAATGGCAATTTGTCTCGAAATCTTACAAGCTCAATCAGCATTCTTTCCAAGTTGTAGATACAAATCTCTGTGTTATGATATGGCATCTTAATCTGCCCCATATCAAAAATATCCTCTTTTAAAAAAGTCTGCTTCACCCGCTCGTCTTTAATCCTGCCATCCGTTCTGACCGTTGCCAGATGATAAAAATCAGGAATCGCGTCCGTTAATCCATGATAATAAAAAGCACTCTCTCCGGTAAATACCGCCTTCGGATACTTCACACCGATAATCTCCAACTCAGAACAAGTTCTGTTTAGGGAATAAATGCCCTTCTTCCTTTTCAAAAAACTCCACACGCCTCTCTCCAATGGTTTTCTCACCATCTTCCAGAAGTTTCAGCAACTTCTTTACTTGCGCATCCTTCGACACAGACATTAGATATCGCTTAACCCCCATCATCTGATGGTACATATGCAGGCAATCTTTTTGTGTATACAAAGAATCCAAATCCAACAGTTCATCCAATAGCATTTTCAGTTCCTGCACATTTCCGGCTTTTTCTTGTGCCTTGTAAAACATCGGTCTGGTCAAAAGTTCCGCTTCCAAATCCTCCTGCATATAAATCCAAACACAGTTGATAAAGCAACTCCCATAACACCATTTTGATACCATCTCACAAACGCATAATCAAATATGATATTTACTATAGATGAAACCGTCATTGCCATCAACGGAGTTTTACTATTTCCAAAAGCTCGCAAAATAGCCGAAAACAAATTATTCATAAACGAGACCGGAACCCCATAATACAAAACGGATAAATAACATTTAGACATCTCCATTATTTCTTTTGGCGTTCTTAATACTTCTGCCCAGTCAAAATCCTTTTCGGATACAAAATCAGGAACCCGAATGACGGAAATCCAATGAAATGCAGACTTATCGCCATAATCCACACCAGAAACATTTTCTTGCCATCAAAACCCTTCCAGTGGTGGAACTACATATTCGTAAAAGCCTTCAATTATGTAATCAGTTTTATAGCTCATTTTCAAGGTGTAAGCTACCGCATACAAGACACAGATTGCCTGCTGATAGGTACCGCCTTCTTCGTTAGGATTGCCACTTCCTCTAACTGCAATGTAGTTTGCCCCGGGCACATTTACAATTTCAGGTTTATTCTTTGGCATATAAAACTCTTTATAATCTTTTTTGAAATCATAAACCATTCCCTTTCTCCCTTTTTATTCTCTGCTTGTCTTTTCCAACATCTTAAGAAATCTTTTATCATTTAACTG
>CAYLSH010000123.1:0-3898 GCA_964386235.1 uncultured Lachnospiraceae bacterium
GGAAGACCCTGTGTAATATCATCACCCGCTACACCACCGGTATGGAATGTACGCATGGTAAGCTGTGTACCCGGTTCACCGATGGACTGTGCTGCGATAATACCAACGGCTTCACCAACCTGTACGGCTTCACCGGTTGCCATGTTTGCACCGTAGCATTTTGCACAGATACCATTGTGTGAATGACAGGTAAGAATGGTACGGATCTTCACTTCTTCGATCGGCTCTCCGTTTGCATCCACGCCTACACTCATGATCTTGCTGGCACGGGAAGGTGTGATCATGTGATTCTTCTTTACGATCACATTGCCGTCTTTATCTTTGATATCTTCGCAGGAATATCTTCCTGTGATACGATCCTTTAATCCTTCAATGGTTTCTTTTCCATCCATGAATGCCTTAACAGACATACCATAGATCTCATCCCTGCCTTCGCAGCAGTCTGTTTCACGAATGATCAGTTCCTGTGAAACGTCAACCATTCGTCTTGTCAGATAACCGGAGTCAGCGGTACGAAGAGCAGTATCGGAAAGACCTTTACGGGCACCATGTGCGGACATAAAGTACTCCAATACGTCAAGACCTTCACGGAAATTGGACTTGATCGGCAATTCGATTGTTCTACCTGTTGTATCCGCCATCAAACCACGCATACCTGCTAACTGTTTGATCTGCTGGTTGGAACCACGGGCACCGGAGTCCGCCATCATGTAGATGTTGTTGTATTTGTCCAGTCCCTTTAACAGAACGTCCGTTAATTCTTTATCGGTCTCGTTCCATGTTTCTACAACTGCACGGTAACGTTCCTCTTCTGTGATAAGACCACGTCTGTAGTTCTGTGCAATCTTATCAACGGTTGCCTGCGCATCATCCAGCATCTGCTGTTTCTGTGCCGGTACGGTCATATCAGAAATCGATACGGTCATAGCCGCTTTGGTAGAGTATTTATAACCTGTAGCCTTAATGTAATCCAGTACTTCCGCTGTCTTACTTGCTCCATGGATATTGATTACTTTTTCAAGGATCTGTTTTAAGCCTTTTTTACCCACGTGGAAATCAACTTCCAGTTTCAGTGCATTTTCAGGATCGGAACGATCTACAAATCCCAAATCCTGCGGAAGAATCTCATTGAAAATGAAACGTCCCAATGTGGATTCTACGATTCCGGTTACCATCTCGCCATTTATCTCTTTGGTTACACGGACTTTAATGCGGGAATGCAATGTACATGCACCATTTTCGTAAGCAAGGATTGCTTCATTGATATTCTTGAAGAACTTGCCTTCCCCTACAACGCCTTCTCTTTCCTGTGTCAGATAATAAATACCAAGAACCATATCCTGTGAAGGTACCGCTACCGGACCACCATCAGAAGGTTTTAATAAGTTATTCGGAGACAACAGTAAGAAACGGCACTCTGCCTGTGCTTCCACGGATAACGGAAGATGAACCGCCATCTGGTCACCATCGAAGTCAGCGTTGAACGCGGTACATACCAACGGATGCAGTTTGATTGCTTTACCTTCAACCAGAATCGGCTCAAATGCCTGAATACCCAATCTATGCAGTGTAGGAGCACGGTTTAACATAACCGGATGTTCTTTGATTACTTCTTCTAAGACATCCCATACACTGGCATCCAAACGTTCTACTAATTTTTTAGCATTTTTAATGTTCTGTGAAATGCCTCTGAATACCAATTCCTTCATAACGAAAGGCTTGAATAATTCGATCGCCATTTCTTTTGGAAGACCGCACTGGTAAATCTTCAGTTCCGGTCCTACTACGATAACGGAACGTCCTGAGTAGTCAACACGCTTACCCAGTAAGTTCTGACGGAAGCGACCGCCCTTACCTTTTAACATATCGGAAAGAGATTTTAATGCACGGTTACCCGGTCCTGTAACAGGTCTGCCGCGTCTGCCGTTATCGATCAGAGCATCAACGGCTTCCTGAAGCATTCTCTTTTCGTTACGAACGATGATGTCCGGTGCTCCCAGTTCCAACAATCTCTTTAAACGATTGTTACGGTTGATAATTCTTCTATATAAATCATTTAAGTCGGATGTTGCAAAACGGCCACCGTCCAGCTGTACCATAGGACGAAGATCCGGAGGAATAACCGGTACGACATCCAGGATCATCCAGGAAGGATCATTGCCGGATTCTCTAAATGCTTCAATCACTTCTAATCTCTTAATGATCTTTGCACGTTTCTGACCTGTGGACTCCTTCAAACCGGCTTTTAATTCTACGGATTCCGTTTCCAGATCAATTGCCTGTAACAATTCTTTGATTGCTTCCGCACCCATGCCCACACGGAACTTGTTGCCCCATGTTTCTCTGGCATCGCTGTAATCTTTTTCAGAAAGGATCTGCTTGTACTGAAGATCCGTTTCCCCTGCATCCAATACAATATAGGAAGCAAAGTACAATACTTTTTCCAGAACTCTCGGAGAAAGATCCAGGATCAATCCCATTCTGGAAGGGATTCCTTTAAAATACCAGATATGGGAAACCGGTGCTGCCAGTTCAATGTGACCCATACGTTCTCTACGAACGTTGCTCTTTGTGACCTCAACACCACATCTGTCACAGATTACACCCTTATATCTGATTTTCTTATATTTACCACAATGGCACTCCCAGTCCTTGCTGGGTCCGAAGATCTTTTCACAGAAAAGACCTTCTTTTTCCGGTTTTAAGGTTCTGTAGTTGATCGTTTCCGGCTTGGTAACCTCGCCTTTTGACCACTCTCTGATCTTCTCCGGTGATGCTAAACCAATCTTGATCGCATCAAATGTCATTGGCTGATATGCTTCTTGTTTTGTTTCTGACATTTATGGCACTCCTTCCAATTCGTTCTCTTACTCTTATTCGTCTAATGAGTCATCGTAATCATCTACCATGTCTGCGAAATCATCTTCATCCGCAAAATCATCCTCATCCGCGCTCACTAATTCTCCGCTTTCTTCGTCAAATTCCTGCTTCTGATAGCCATGAGCACCAAAGGACTCCTCTTCGTAATTGTAATTACGTGAATCATTGTCCAGATCGAAACGATAATCAGAATCCGTATAATCCACAGATTCCATGATTTCTACTTCTGTCTGGTCTTCACGAAGTACTTTGATATCAAGACCAAGAGACTGTAATTCTTTTAACAATACCTTGAATGATTCCGGAATGCCCGGTTCAGGTATGTTATCACCTTTAATAATGGCTTCATAAGTCTTAACACGACCGACAACATCATCGGACTTAACCGTTAAGATCTCCTGGAGTGTATAAGACGCACCGTAAGCTTCCAGTGCCCAAACTTCCATTTCACCAAAACGCTGTCCACCGAACTGTGCTTTACCACCGAGCGGCTGCTGTGTTACTAAGGAGTAAGGACCTGTGGAACGGGCATGGATCTTATCATCTACCAGATGGTGGAGTTTGAGGTAATGCATGTGTCCGATCGTAACCGGTCCGTCGAAATATTCACCCGTACGACCATCACGAAGTCTTACCTTACCATCTCTGGAAATCGGAACGCCCTTCCATAACTTTCTGTGTTCTCTGTTTTCATAAAGATACTTCATGACATCCGGATGAAGTTCTTCTTTGTATTTGGCTTCAAATTCTTCCCACTCTGTATTTACGTAATCATTGGCAAGATCCAGAGTATCCATGATATCCTTCTCGTTTGCACCGTCAAATACCGGTGTTGCCACGTTAAATCCAAGGGCTTTTGCAGCTAAAGAAAGATGAATCTCAAGCACCTGTCCGATATTCATACGGGAAGGTACACCCAGAGGATTCAGTACGATATCCAAAGGACGTCCGTTTGGCAGGTATGGCATATCTTCTACTGGTAATACGCGGGAAACAACACCCTTGTTACCATGACGAC
>CAYLSH010000124.1:0-3848 GCA_964386235.1 uncultured Lachnospiraceae bacterium
ATGACAAAAAATCCAGTGGTTTTTAATATTTTTCCGCAATTTCCGTCTTGGTTTTGTAAATGCTGTGTGCAGGTACAAAACCACGCACCATGGAAGTCGGATAAATGTTGGTTTCTTTTCCGATCACAGTGCCCGGATTTAAAACACTGTTGCAGCCAACTTCTACGTTGTCCCCCAACATGGCGCCAAACTTTTTGAGTCCGGTTTCAAGATCCCCATTCGGGGTATGTACCTTCACAAGCGTTTTGTCACTTTTTACATTGGAGGTAATGGAACCGGCACCCATATGTGCTTTATACCCAAGCACGCTGTCGCCCACATAATTGTAATGCGGTACCTGTACTTTATTAAATAAGACCACGTTTTTTAATTCGGTGGAATTGCCGACTACCGCTCCCTTTCCCACGATCGCATTGCCGCGGATAAATGCGCAGTGACGAACCTCTGCTTCTTCATCAATGATCGCCGGACCATTGATATGGGCTGTCGGATATACGGTTGCACTTTTGGCAACCCAGACATTTTCCTTTACTTCCTCATAGCGGTCTAAAGGAAGGGCTTTACCCAGTGCTATGATAAAATCCTTGATCTTAGGAAGGACTTCCCACGGATATGTTACACCTTCAAATAGTTCGGAGGCAATTGTCTCATCCAATGTGTAGAGACTTTCAATCTGTAATTCTTTCATGTTTTTCTGACTCCTTTATGATTGATTATTAGCAACATCTTTTTGCCTTGCATTGCTTTTGTCATTATAAAATGTACGGATATACGCAAAACGCTTCATCAAAGGTACGCTGTCTGCGGGCATTTGTTTCACAAAATTAGTCCTTCTTGTGACAAAACCATTTAATTTATCCAGATATTCCTGTGTTGTAACCGTTCCCTGTGCCACACCGTTCAGTCCCTTCTCCCAACTTGCCGTCAAAGCCGGATCCAAGAGCTGTTTAATGGAACCGTTTACCACTTCATATACCACTTCCCCATAGAGGGTCGGCGTAATGATCTGCGTCTTTTTGTTGAGTTTTAAATAGTCAATGTGAAAGAGTTTCTTTAAGATCTCCGCCCTTGTCGCACTGGTGCCGATCCCGCTTCCCTTGATCTGGGCACGCAGTTCCTCATCCTCTATAAATTGTCCGGCATTTTCCATGGCTAAAATAATACTTCCGGAATTGTAACGTTTGGGAGGCGAAGTCTCTCCTTCTTTTATGGTAAGAGAATCTTTAAAAACCGTTTCGCCCTTTTTAACCTGAAGCAAAAACGCCTGTAATGCCGGCGTCATCTTTTTTTCCGTATTCTCTGCAAAGTCTTCTTCTGCATCCGCATCATTTGAAGCTTCTTTTTCCTTCTTTTTAAAAGAGTACTGCAAAACCTTGAGGTATCCCTCTTCTTTCAGTGTCTTGTAACCGGCAAAAAAAGACTCCCTGCCAAGTGCCGTTTCCAGCGTAACTTTCTGATAAATGGCAGGAGGATAAAATATACTCAAAAAACGTCTGACAATCACTTCATACACTTTTTTGGCCGTGGGTGACAGGGATTCATATGCATTTAAGCCCTGACCTGTCGGAATGATGGCATAGTGATCTGTTATCTGTTTATCATTGACATAGCGGGACTTGGGCAGTTTTGAAACCGAACCGTTTTGGCTGATCTCTTCGATCAAAGGTGCCATGGTCCCAATCTTGTGCAGACCGTTTAAGGTTTTTCCGATCTCTTTTGCCACAGCACTCGACAACACCCTTGCATCCGTTCTGGGGTATGTAGTCAGTTTCTTTTCGTACAACTCCTGCGCAATACGAAGAGTCTCATCCGGGCTGATCTTAAACAATTTGGAACATTCATTCTGAAGTTCCGCAAGATTATATAAAAGCGGCGGATTCTTGGTCTCTTTTTTTCTTTCAATGGACTTGATCACGCCTTCTGTTATGGGCAGCAGGGATTCTATAAACGCTTCCGCATCTTCCCTGTTTAAAAATCCGTTATCCTTATAGAGTTTGGGAGACTCCAAAAAAGAACTCTCCTTTGTCACTTTCCACTCCGCTTCGTATTTTACATCGCCCTGTGTAAAAGTAGCAATGACACGGTAAAACGGTGTCTTTACAAAATCACGGATCTCCCGTTCCCTGTTTACGACCATTCCCAATACACAGGTCATCACACGTCCCACGGAGATCACGGCTTTCTCCTGATTCAAAAAGCGTTTTACATTTTGGGAATACCGAAGGGTCAATGCTCTGGAAAAATTAATTCCCATCAGATAATCTTCTTTTGCCCGCAGATACGCCGCATCGGAGAGATGATCGTATTCAGAAGCATCCTTGGCTTCCCGTATTCCTCTTAAGATTTCTTCCTCAGTCTGGGAATCAATCCATATTCTTTTTAATGCCGCCTTCTGATTGTATCCTGCCTCCTGTAACACCAGACGCTGGATATACTCTCCTTCTCGCCCGGAGTCGCCGGCATTGTAAATTACATCGATATCCTCACGATGGAATAATCGCTTGATTGCCTGAAATTGTCCGGAGACGTTTCCAATAATCTCATATTTGTATTTTTGCGGAATAAAAGGAATCGTTTCCATGCTCCAGCGCTTGTACTTTTCATCATACGCATCCGGGTAACTCATGGTAACAAGATGTCCCACGCACCACGTAATCACATAGTTTTCCGATTCCAGATATTCTCGGTGATTTTTCATGGATTCCCCCAGCACTCTGGCAAATTCCCTTGCCACGCTGGGTTTCTCCGTAATAATCAATTTCTTTCCCATGAAAACCTCAATACCTTACAAAATCCTTACATTTGATCCGGCGTAAGCAACCGTATGCCGGCCCTTTTTTGGGATTCTGCATTTATTGCTTCGTCAAATCCGCCGGCTGAAACCAGGAAGATATAATCCACCGGCAGTTTTGCCTGTTTGGCACAAAACAACAGCCATTCATAATCTTCGTATTTCATGACCGGTTTTTCCCAGTTGCACAGTCCGATAATCGCCCTGCCCGATGCATCCTGGGCAACCATATCAATATTTCCGGCTTTTCCCGTCCATTTTCCCACACTTTTCACCGGGAAAGGAAGGGCGTTTTTACGATTCTCGTTTTCCAGATATTCCCGGCAGATTTCCGCAAAAGTCTTTTGGGTAAACTGTTTTAAACCGGGTTTGATGTAGCGTTTAAAATACTCCACAGCGCCGATTTCGGAAAGGATCTCTTCTTTTCCAAATAAGAACTGATAGGTGAAATCCACATAATGATTCCGGATTCCGTATAATCCTTTCTGCAAATTATCCCTGCCTTCGGTATCCACGCTGAAATCCTTTTCCAGAATACCCAGTTCCATCAGGTTTTTAATGTAAACGCTGATCTTGGCACGGGAAAATCCTGTGTGTTGATGGAGTTCATTTAATTTGTATCTACCATCCGCAAGTGCCGAAAGAATCGTATTGTAGACGCTGGTCTCCCTAAGCTGGCTCTCCACCGTCCACACCCCGTAATGATGCAGCCTGCTGTAAGGATTACATACATTCCGGATAATATTTTCTTCCAATGACATCTTTTTATCGATCAGATTCCAGATCTCCGGGAATCCTCCAAAAATGGCATAGCCCTCTATACACTCCGTCATGGTAAATTGTTTGAATTCTTTTACAAAATCAGAAAAAGGCAGTTCCTTTACCTTTAAAAAACCGGATATATTTTTTGCCCGCAATCCGAATTTACGGATCATACTGTTTTCAATCCATTCCACCTGGGAACTGCACAAAATAATGAGAACATCATCACGGCTCGTCTGCAAATGCGTAAAGAGATAATCCGCGAAATTTTCGGATACTTTCGCTATATTCTGAA
>CAYLSH010000125.1:0-3821 GCA_964386235.1 uncultured Lachnospiraceae bacterium
GGAGAATATCGTGTATAATGAATTGCTTGTCCGAGGTTATAATGTGGATGTTGGTATTGTGGAGATTATGGAGAAAAATAGCGAAGGAAAGCGAATTCATAAACAGCTGGAAGTTGATTTTGTAGTTAACCAGGGGAGCCAAAGATATTACATTCAAGTAGCATATGATATGACTTCGGAAGAAAAGCAAAAGCAGGAGTTTCATTCTTTTAGAAATATTGCGGATTCCTTCAAAAAGATAGTGATTGTCAATGGTACTGCAAAGCCATGGAGAAATGAGGAAGGATTTGTCATAATGGGAATGAAATATTTTTTGTTGAATAACGATAGCTTGGCGTTTTAAAAATTTATCCCCCACCTTCCACGCGGTATATAAAGTGGGGGATAACGGTTGCACCATGGTTGCAAAAATTCTTAAAAAACCAAATAATCCATGGAATAACTGGAATCTATATACAACATATAGTACCAAAAGAAAATCGGTCTTACTAAATACAGTACTCATTATTGAGTTTGAGTAGTGTTTTTGATTATCTTCGTCCCCGATTTTCCAAAATCGTTCGAATTTTCGAATGAAAATTTTCTTGAAAAGTAAGGGAAAAAATAAAGAAGGAAGCATTAGACCAAAAGTCTTTTGCTTCCTTTTTTTGTGCGGTTAATTTGATGATACTGGCACGAAAGAAGAAGGAAAAACCTAGGAAATATGCGGGTTAGCGAATAACGAAGCACGCAAAGAAACCTTTGGCTTTCGGAAGTAAAAGACCAAAACCTACATTCATTTGAACTGGATTTTCGAAGATATTTCGGAAGAAATGGGGAAAAATTAATTCGAAGAAAACAGGAAAAATGGGATGTGAGAGGAACATAGTAAATTCCCCGAAAATGCTTTTCGGTAAATTTACCTTTTTCGGACCCCTTGATTTTACTGGGTTTGTGGAAGTAGGTTTTCGGGAAAATCCCGAAAAATTTGTCCGAAAATTAAAAATCGGGGATAATCCCGAAAAATGAATCCGTTTTTCGGAAAAAGGAAAGGAAGGTTTTATGCGGAACAAAAATCAAAAAGGAAAGTGCGTGAAGCTGACGCTTCCGCACTTTGACGGGGTAGTTAAGACCTACGATGATTTACAACTGGCTGCGGCAAAATTGCTATCCGCAAATAGCGATTTTGTCAGCATCCAGTCCAATGTAGACTGCGTGGAAGTGGATGGAACAAAATATACAACAGACTTTGTCTGTCAGTCTAAGGACAAAAAGTATTCCGTCTTTGAATGTGTGTACCGCAAGCAGCTGGATAAACCAAAGATGATGAAGCTTTTAGACGCATCACAGCAGTTTTGGACAGCAAGGGGCGTTGAATGGGGACTAATTGTTGATAAAGATGATTAACCCTTTGTCTGCTACGCGGTTCGCAAGGAACCACTGCGCAGACCTTCCCCATTACATTGGGGAACACACTGTATCAGGAAAGGAAAAATGAAATGATGAAGAACGCAGTTTTTGAAGATTACACAGATTTAACACCAAAGCAGGTGCAGGTTATGAATTACCGCTACACAATGATTTCTGGAATCATCCCGATTGTGGAAGATAAGAAGAAATTGGCGGCGGCAGTCAAAAGAACAGCAGAAGAATATGGCGTAAGCAAACCGACAGTAAGGAACTATCTGAAAGCGTATTTGAAAGATCGGGATAAAAGGGTGCTGGCACCTGTAATCAGGGAAGCAAAGGCGATGGAAAATAAATACGCTTTTGATATCAGATGGGCACTGAATAAATATTATTACACCCGCGATAAAAGAAGCCTTTCGGATGTGTATACACTGCTTATCAAGGAACGGTTTTATAAGGACGGTGCTTTACTGGAAGACAGACCTACATACAGCCAGTTTCTGTATTATTATAACAAGCATAAAAGCGCGACCAATATGATTATCAGCAGACAGGGTCTGTCGTACTTTCAGCGAAATGAACGCCCGCTTTTAGGGGACGGTGTTCAGGAATACTGTAATGCCATAGGCATAGGGATGCTGGACAGCACAGTGGCAGATATCTACCTTGTAAATGAAGCAGGACAGTTAGTCGGCAGACCTATTATTACAGCCTGTATTGATGCCTATTCAGGACTATGCTGTGGGTATTCCCTTGGCTGGGAAGGGGGCACATATTCCCTGCGAAATCTGATGCAGAATATCATTAGTGATAAGGTTGCGTACTGCCGCAACTTTGGAATAGAAATCGGCTTTGCCGATTGGAACTGTAAAGGATGCCTGCCTGGAAAATTTATCACAGACAAAGGCAGTGAATATGCTTCGGAAAATTTTTCACAGCTTACCGAACTGGGTATCGTGATTGAAAATTTACAGGCTTACAGGGCTGAACTGAAAGGGCCAGTAGAACAGTTCTTCTGCTGTATTCAGGATTACTTCAAAACCTATTTGAAGGGAAAGGGAATTATTGAACCAGACTTTCAGGAACGTGGTGCCACGGATTACAGAAGACAGGCGCGATTAAACCTTCGCCAGTTTGAAACCATACTTTTACACTGCATTATTTACTATAACAGCAGACGCATTGTAGATTTTCCATTTACAAAGCAGATGATAGATGATGGTGTAAAACCATATGCAGCCGACATTTTTGAATGGGCAAGGGAAAATGGTGCGGGCACCAATTTACTGGAAGTAGATGCGGAAACATTACGCCTTACACTGCTTCCCAGAACCACCGCGAAATTTACCAGAAAGGGCTTAATCCTAAAAGGGCTGCGATATAAGGCAGAAGGATTTCAAGATGAATATTTGGACGGAAATAAGGTGGAAGCAGCCTATGATCCTGACAACGTAAATCAGATTTATCTTCTGGAAAATGGTGTATACACCGAATTTAGGCTGATTGAAACAAGATATGCAGATACAACCTTTGAAGCTGCTGATGAAATGAAAATGATACAGAAGAAGATACTTGCCGACGAAAGGGAAAAGCAGCTTCTGTCTAGGGTACAGCTGGCAGAACACATTGAAGCGATTGCTGGGGGAACGGGAACGGATACCCTGTCCAGAACGAATTTACGTAATGTGCGTGCTACAAGGGCTATGGAAAAGGAAAGACAACGCTTAAAAAGAAAGGACGGATGCTAAATGGATAATTTGATTTCACAACTTCCACCGATGCTGTCAGGGGATGAACTTACAGAAGCGCTTTATGCACTTCCACCCTATGATTCGGAAATTAGAAAACAGGATGTTTCCAGTCGTATTCTTGCGCTGGAAGACCTATACCGAATTTATATTCCATCGGAAATTTCAAGGGAAACCTATACGAAGCTGTACATATCCATTATCCGTGGATTAAAGAATAAGGAAAGCATAGAAGCGGTAAAACAGCAGAATCAGAACTTCCTTACTATGAAGGGGCAGGAACACAGGGGCATTATCACGGGTGCCGACAGCTTCACCATATTGGGTGCAAGTGGAATCGGAAAAAGTACAGCAATAGCAAAAGCCATTAATCTGGCAACGAATGGAAATATGATTACAACCGACACAACAACAATCATTCCCTGTATTCAGGTACAATGCCCTTTTGACTGCAGTGCCAAGAACCTGCTGTTAAATATTCTGGATACCATAGACAGAACCGTTGGGAGCAACTACTACGAAAAGGCTATTCGGGCAAGGGCTACCACGGATATATTAATCGGCAGTGTTTCCAATATTCTTCTGAACCGTGTCTGTGTTCTTATTATTGATGAAATACAGAATGTGGTAAACCACAGGGCTGGAAACAGTCTGGTAGGCGTACTGGTACAGCTTATCAATAAC
>CAYLSH010000126.1:0-3781 GCA_964386235.1 uncultured Lachnospiraceae bacterium
TACTGAGCGTTGCTATGGTAGCTACTTTATTAGTAGGCTGTGGCGGCACAACAGAAAACGCAGCTCCTGCAGATGATGCAGCAGCAGTAGAAGATGAAGCTCCTGCAGAAGATGCAGCAGCTACAGATGATGCATCTTCTGCATCTACAGATCCTTTCTACATTTACTCTTGGAACACAGAGTTACAGGAAAGATTAGCATATGTATTTGCTAAATATCCTGAAATCGAAGAAAGAGTTGTTTATGTAAACGTTGGTGACTCTGGTGTATACCAGGAAAAAATCGATGCATTATTAGCTACACCTGATGCAGAAGATTATCCTGACATGATGGCTACAGAAGCAGCTTACATCATGAAATACACAAACTCTAATTACACATTACCTGTAACAGATCTTGGTCTTACAGATGCAGACTTAGCTGAAATGTATCCTTATACAATTCAGATCGCTACAGACCAGAGAGATGGTTCTTTAAAAGGTGTTTCATGGCAGTCATGCCCTGGTGCTTTCATGTACAGAAGAAGCCTTGCTAAAGAATATTTAGGAACAGATGATCCTGCAGAAGTACAGGAATATGTAAAAGATTGGGATACATTCATTGAAACAGCTAAATTAATCAATGAAAAATCTGGCGGCGCTACAAAGATCATCTCTTCTAACGACGACGTACAGAACGTATTCTGGTCAAACAAATCCTCACCATGGGTTGATGACAACAAGAACTTCGTTTATGACGAAACTCTTGACACAATGATGGATGTTTACTATGAATTAGAGCAGAACGATTTATCTGCTAAGACAACATGTTGGTCAGAAGAATGGAACGCTGGTCCTTCTACAGACAACGTATTCTCTTACTTCGGATGTACATGGTTCTTACACTGGACAATCAAAGCTAACTGTGGTGGTGAAGCAGTAGGCGAAGGAACATTCGGTGACTGGGCTATGTGTCAGGGACCTCAGCCTTATTACTGGGGTGGTACATGGTTATGTGCAATGGCTGGATGCTCTGATCCTGCATTAGCTGGACAGATTATGAAAGCTCTTTGCTGTGACACAGAAACAATGACAACTATGGCAGAAGAAACACTTGATTACGTAAACAACAAAACAGCAATGCAGACATTATCTGATGCTGGTAAGGGTGCTTACGACTTCTTAGGCGGACAGGACTTCATCGCTATGTTCTCTCCTATGGCTGAAGACATCGATGTTTCTTGGATGTCAGCTTATGACCAGAAAGTTAACGAATTATTCGTAGGTCAGGCTCAGTCTTATGCTAAGGGTGAAAAGGATAAAGAAACAGCAATCGCTGACTTCAAGACAGCTGTAGCTGATATGTATCCGGATATCACAGTAGAATAATCTACACAAGCGATAACATAGAAATAATGATGCTGTACCGGCGTGCAAACGCCGGTACAGATATCTTAAAAGGAAAACAGACTTAATTGATAAGTCTTTTTTAATATTTTTCGTCGCTAAAAACTCCATAAAGAATGTTAAAAAAGACCTATCAAGGTCTTAATAAGAAAATAAAGGATGTGGGAAGATGCAGAAAAAGCAAAAAAGAAAAACAGTTGAATACGGCAGATATGGTGTCTATTTCATCATTCCGTTTTTCCTTGTATTCGCTATTTGGTCTTTGTGGCCGTTGATTTACACAATTGGATTGGGTTTCTGTGAGAACTATACCGATAGTATGTTTAATACAGAAGTAGGCCCGACATTTATTGGATTAGAGAATATTAAGAGTGCTATTATAAGTAAAGAGGGCGTCTGGTTTGACACCTTTACTTGTGAGAGTATTGTAACCACAATTATCATGTGGCTCATGGGCTTTTTACCTCAGATTTTGCTGGCTCTGTTACTGGCAGTATGGTTTACAGATACCAAGGTTAAATTAAAAGCACAGGGTGCATACAAGATGATGGTATTTATGCCTAATATCATTACAGCAGCTACTGTTTCTGTATTATTTGCATCTATTTTGAATTATCCGAATGGTCCTGTTAACCAGCTCCTTATGCAGATTGGATTTATTCAGAAACCGATTTTATTCTTACAGACCAGATGGGTTACCAGAGGAGTTGTTGGATTTATTAACTTCTGGATGTGGTATGGAAATACGATGATCGTATTGACAGCAGGTATTTTAGGTATCAGTCCTTCTTTATTTGAAGCAGCTCGTGTGGATGGTGCTTCCAGTGGACAGATTTTCCGCCAGATCACATTACCTTTGCTTCGTCCGATTATGTTATTCTCATTAGTAAACTCTGCAATCGGTGGTTTACAGATGTTCGATATTCCTAAGTTATTAACAGCATCCGGATTTGGTGATCCGGACTTTGCTACAAGAACCATTACCATGTATATCAGACAGACTGCGTTTACAGGTGGACGTAACATGGGTATGGCTTCAGCCTCTTCAATCATACTGTTCGTAGTAACATTATTCTTTAGTTTGCTTCTCTTCTACATTATGAGAGATAAAGATGCAATCAAAGAGAAGAAGGCTATAAAAGCAGCGCAGAAAGCGCTTGCAGCAAAGGAGGCTAAATAATTATGAACAATCAGAATAATTTTAAAGATAGTTTAAGTGCTCATATTTTAGTTTCCAAGATTTTTAGAAATCTCATTTGTATCATCCTTTGTTTATTGAGCATAATTCCTTTTTGGATTATGATTGCGAACGCAACGAGATCCAGTGTTGATATTCAGTCACATTTTTCACTGATTCCATCAACACACTTTATGGATAACTTTGCTAACCTGATGTATCAGGCAAATGCGAATGTACCGTTGTATCAGTACATGATCAACAGTTTTATTATTGCAGGTTTTAGTACGATCCTTACCGTATACTTCTCATCTTTGACTGCATACGGTGTTACGGTTTACAAATTCAAAGGTGTAAATGCTGTTTGGGCTTTCATTATGGCTATTATGATGATTCCTACACAGGTATCTTCCATCGGTTTCTACAAGATGGTATATGGTTGGGGAATGAGCAACAACTACATCCCGTTGATTATTCCGGCAATCGCTGCACCTGCAACCGTATTCTTCATGAGACAGTTCATGGTAGCATCTCTTCCTTTGGAAATTATTGATGCGGCAAGAATTGACGGTTCCAGAGAGTTTGCAACATTTAACAGAATTGCAATGCCCCTGTTAAAGCCGGCAGTTGCAACACAGTGTATCTTCGCTTTCATTGGTTCATGGAATAACTTCTATACACCTTCCATGATCTTATCTAAGCAGGATAAATATACATTACCTATGTTCATCCAGTTATTACGTGGTGAGCGTTTCCGTTCCGACTACGGTATCATCTATGTTGGTTTGGTTATTACTGTAATCCCGATCTTTGTTGTATATTTTGCATTGTCAAAATACATCATTGCCGGTGTTGCACTTGGTGGTGTAAAAGAATAATACACGGTATGAATTATGCGCCTGTGGTTTTACCACAGGCGTTTTTGTATGCGTAGAATGTAGCTAAAAGCGACGCAAAAGCGGCGCTAAAGTTTCGCAAGCGAAATCCATTTTAATGCTAACCAGGAAAAATCGAAAAAGTGAGCAAAAAGTGAGAAAAATCAGTTGACAAAAACGAATGAATACAGTAGAATAATCAAGTCGTGATTAAGTTGCGACGCAGAATCCAGAAGAAAATGTTGGAGAGAGTCGTGACACGAAGTTGCCCAGATAGCTCAGTTGGTAGAGCAGAGGACTGAAAATCCTCGTGTCGCTGGTTCGATTCCGGCTCTGGGCATTTT
>CAYLSH010000127.1:0-3340 GCA_964386235.1 uncultured Lachnospiraceae bacterium
GCTACCATAACTGTTGCTAAAACTGCTACTAATTTCTTCATAATTTTTTCCTCCTGATAAATCAAAAACTTAATTTGCCTTTCGACATGGTTGAGTATAACGCAGTCTGTTTTTTTTGTAAAGTAGTTTTAAACGAATTTTGAACGATTTATGAATTTTATAATCTTTTGTTCATATTTTATTCACATTCGTCGTGATTATCACTAATTATATCCCAATTTACGCCATTGGTATTTGTGCACAATGTTGGACTTGTATGCAAATCCATACAGTTTTGCCTTATTTTTCCGGCATATTTCTTAACATTTCTTAAGGAATCGGTTACTCTACCGCTTCCCAAAAGGATAAAACGGCGTTTTGGATGCTGTTTAGATCGACCACCTGATAGTTTTCCCATTCCCGTGGAAAGAGATTACGGTACGTGTTTTGCAAAAAACGATCGTCCAAAAGCGCAACCACACCGGTATCTTCCTGCGTACGGATCACTCTGCCGGCTGCCTGAAGTACCTTGTTCATGCCCGGATATAAATAGGCGTATTCATAGCCACCTTTCATCGACTGTTCAAAATATTCCCGGATCAGTTCCCGTTCCAGACATATCTGCGGAATGCCGGTTCCCACAATGACTGCTCCGATCAGACTATCCTTTTTCAGATCGATCCCTTCTCCGAAGATGCCGCCTAACACGCAGAAACCCACAAGTGTTTTGGCTTCTTCCGTTTCAATATCCATGTGAATAAGGGATGTGAGGTCAACTTCTTCATTTCCCAGGAAATGTCCTAAAAAGGCAGCACGCTCCTCTTCCTTCATGTGTTCCGACTGCAAAATGCATTCTATTGTTTCCTCTTCTTCATATAAAAAAGCAAACTCCTGATACACCTGCTGCAAAAAATGATGGGAAGGAAAAAAGACCATGTAATTGCCTTTTTTGCCGCTGATCAGATTGTATATATACTGGGCGATCGCCCGATACTGCATTCTGCCTCGCATGGAATAGCGGCTGGTCACATCCTTTCCGATCAGCAGGGCTCTTTTTTCGGGATCAAATGTGGACTTTGCATACACTTCATAATCCTCCGCAGTGCCACCCAACAACTTTTTATAGTACTGAATCGGAAGGAGTGTCGCACTAAACAAGATGCTTGCCTCTCCCTTTTCCATACACTCCTGCAGATTTTTTGCCGGATCCGCACAATACAGACGAAGGAAAAAGTTGCCGGCATCGTCATAGGCAGTGTAGGTGATATACTCTTTTCCTAATTTTTCATAGATGAGGAGAAAGTGGGAGATCTTGAAATAAAAATCCAGCACTTCTTGTCTGACCGGACTTTCTTCATGATTTTCCAGATAATCCTCCAACGCTCCGTTTAAACGTTCCACGCTGTCACAAAATGGCTTTACGCTCTCATACTTGCAGTACTGCTCGCATTCCTTTTTTAGGATCAGCAATTGATGATTGCAGGCTTCTAAACGTTTTTCCAGTTTTTTATCGTAGACCTTTATACGCTTTTTTAACGTCAAAAAATCTTCTTTTACCAGAGCGGCACTGTACATCTCCCTGCCACGATCCACGAGATTATGCGCTTCATCAATCAGAAACAGGTATTTTTCATTTCTGTTTTCTGCAAAGAAACGCTTCAGATATACATGGGGATCAAACACGTAATTATAATCGCAGATCACCCCATCGGAAAACAGGCTCATATCCAGGCTCATCTCAAACGGACAGACCCTGTGCTTTTGAGCATACTGCGTGATGATCTCCCGATTAAAATGCATCTCATGCGTCAGCAGATCATACATGGCATCATTGATCCTGTCAAAATGCCCCTTGGCATAGGGACAATGTTCCGGGTTGCACTCCGTTTCTTCCATAAAACAGATCTTGTCCTTTGCCGTGATGACCACAGTTTTAAAAAGAAGTCCTCTCTCCCGCAAAAGAAAAAACGTATCTTCTGCTACGGTTCCCGCAATGGTCTTTGCCGTCAGATAAAAAAGACGGTCCGCTTTATCCTCGCCCATTGCCTTGATTGCCGGAAAAACAGTGGAAATGGTCTTTCCGACACCGGTCGGTGCTTCTAAAAACAATTTTCTTTTATGTACAATGGTCTGGTACACATAGGTTGCCAGTTCTTTCTGTCCCTCCCGATAGGGAAACGGAAAGACCATCTTACGAATCGACTGTTTGCGTTTCTGATTCCATGCAAAGCGATAATCCGTCCACTTTTTATACTGGATCAGCACATTTTCAAACCACGCCCACAATTCTTTTGTATCAAAGGTCTCATAAAAATAGCGAATTTCCTCGGTATCCATGTTGCAATAAGTCATTCGGACACGGATACGCTCCAGGAGATGTTTATCAGCATAAATTGCCGCATAACATTTTGCCTGCGCCAGATGTTCCGGTATGGGTGCCTCCATTTTATCCAGATGGCGGTAGGTTCCCTTGATCTCGTCTATGGTTATCAGGTCACCATCTATAATGCCATCCGCTCTGCCATCCACCACAATGTCGTATTCTCCCGCCGCATAACGATAGGAAAGCGGTACTTCAGCCGTGTACTCGCTTCCCATCCTGCGCTGGATCATACGATGGATCCTACCGCCTTCTGCCATTGCATTTTCCGCACTGTGCCCTCTTCTGTTGTCAATATCTCCCGCGCGCAGAATGAATTCCACCAGTCCACGGACGGATATCCGAACATCCATCGCCTGCCATTGTCCTCTCTTACTATTACACTTTCCTTTTCATTGTAGGGCAAACATAAGTTCTTGGCAAGTATGCAATGTTACCATTCTTTTCCGGTAATATTTTACCAATCTTTCCCTGTAACATATTACCGGTTCAGATACCATACGCCAAAGTTCAGATACGTGGCAAAGGTTGTCCACAAAAGATACGGCATCATCAGCATACCCGCTTTTTTTGACACCTGATAAAAGCGAATGGTCGTAAGCAGCACCATAATCCATAACCATACCAGCCAGAAAAAAGAAAAAAGATACCAGCCGAAATTAAAGAAAAAGGTCGGCCATAGAAAATTAATAACCAGCTGCCAGATATAAAGGCACATCGCCTTTGAGATTCCTTCCTCGTCTTTTCCCAATTCCAGAATCAGATAGGAAGCAATTCCCATCATAATATATAAGATTGTCCATACTACGGGAAAAAGCCAGCCCGGCGGTGACAGCGGCGGTTGATTTAATTTTTCAAATGTTTCCATACTTCCCTGCGTTAAAAAGGCAGAAATTCCTCCTATTACCAAGGGAATGCCAATGCATTTAATCAGACTTGATTTATTGACCTTCATTTTTTACCTCACAATCCTTTTTGTAA
>CAYLSH010000128.1:0-3336 GCA_964386235.1 uncultured Lachnospiraceae bacterium
AGAACAAATTAGAGGGGGAATGTGCATTATGAAGAAGAAAAATGTGATTAATCTTGTAAAATATTATGCTGAGAAAAATGATGCTGGTTTTCGAAATGAGGTGTATGAAATTGCGAGAAGTTTTGACAGTACGGGAGATTATCAGCTGGCAGAATATATTATGTCACTGATTTCTAATGTGAACACATTTGTTCCTCAAATGTCAGAGCACGAGTCAGCTTATTTCGAGAAGATTGAAGCGCAAGAAGATATGCTCTTGCTTCCGGACGAGATAACACAAGATTTATTGGGAGCAGTGAATGCAATCGAGAGACGTATTGGCATTAACAAGTTTTTATTTCAAGGAGTTCCGGGTACAGGAAAAACAGAAGCGGTAAAGCAATTGGCCAGAATCCTAAACAGAGAAATCTACATGGTAGACTTTTCTTCTGTCATCGATAGTAAATTAGGTCAAACACAGAAAAATTTATCAGAACTGTTTAAAGAGATTAATGGATTTGTGCAGCCAGAAAAGGTTATTGTTCTCTTTGATGAAATAGATGCTTTGGCACTTGATCGCACGAATTCAAATGATCTTAGAGAAATGGGAAGAGCGACATCTGCTTTGTTAAAGGCATTTGATCGTTTAAATGAGAATATTGTGCTTATTGCTACTACTAACCTATTTGAACATTTTGACAAGGCGCTTATTAGAAGATTTGATAGTGTTATAGATTTCAATAGGTATTCAGAAGAAGATTTAATGGATATTGCGGAAAAGATGTTAGACAGATATCTGGATAAACTCAAGTTGGGAAACAGAGATATTCGTTTATTCCGGAAAATAATGCGTTTGTCAGATAAAATCCCATATCCGGGTGAATTGAAAAATCTGATTAAGACATCGGTTGCTTTTAGTGATATTCATGATGGAATGGATTACTTTAGAAGAATTTATTATGCTGTATGCGGAGAAAAACCAGAGAACTTGAAGGTATTGCAGGCGCAGGGATTTACGGTAAGGGAAATTGAAATCCTGACAAAGAAATCAAAAAGTAGCGTGTCCAGGGAATTGAAGGGGAGTGAAGAAGATGAATAATATACTGCAGTTAAAAGGAAGATTTGAGAAAAGAAAAAATGATTCAGGATTCGGTCCTGCTAAATTACCGGCAAACAAAAGTGTGAAAGCTTCTCATTTGAATGATCTGGTAGCGCAGCTCATAAGAATAAAGGCATATTGGGAGAAAAACCAAGATATCGCAGGTGCGTTAGTTAGTGTTCACTATACACGTGTGGTGGAAAAAAATAATCGATTAAGAATCCTGCTTGCTGATAAGGGAAAAAAGCCTGTAGATTCCATTCGTGGAGCTAAATTTGTAACAGAGCAGACTGCACAGGGAGAGACCATCCACAAACATGTTTTCACTCATTATGTACAGGTGGAAGCGATTGAAAAAGCGATAGAGAACCTTCGACTTGCGGCGAATATTATTGTGAAGGACTTCAACGGAACAATTACTTCTAAAGACACGGAGGAGTTGGGGAAGGTAAAGCCTTATACTCATGCTGAGCTAGCGAAAACAAACTTCCTCAATATTGTTTTGGATGCTTTATTTGTTGAATACTTTGATATTGACATGGTTGAAGAGCCGGTTGAAGAGGAGAGTATCGTTACAATATTCAGGACAAATGTAGATACGAAGAAATTGCTGGCGAAATTTGGTATTAATGTTTTTGAGTCACGAATTATTGATGGTACCACTATTTTACTTTCACCGGACGAGATGAGATTGTTATATAGTAGAGCACCATATTTGGTGGCAATGAGTGTTACGGACTTTTCTCAGATTAAACTAGAGGATGTTTCTGGTATTGCAGAGTTGGCTGAAGAAGATTTGCTGATTCCGCATCCAACTAATGAACCTACAATCGGAGTAATTGATACTCAATTTAACGAAAAAGTCTATTTCCATGAATGGGTGGAATATAAAAATGTTCTTCCGCCAGAGGTTGACCTAGAGGCAAAGGATTTCTATCACGGGACAGCAGTGACATCGATTATTGTGGATGGTCCAAAGGGAAATCCACAATTGGATGATGGATGCGGAAGATTTAAAGTAAGACATTTTGGTGTCTCTAAGCATTCGGGCTTTAGTTCGTTTGCAGTTTTAAGGAATATTAGAGAGATTGTAGCAAGTAACCGTGACATAAAAGTGTGGAATTTGTCACTGGGCTCTCCGGAACCTATTAAGGAAAATTTTGTTTCGCCAGAAGCTGCAGAGCTGGACCGTATTCAGAGTGAGTACGACGTTGTATTTGTCGTTGCCGGAACTAATACGCCAGATGGTAAGCAGCATACCGGAATGAAAGTAGGTTCGCCGGCAGATTCGCTTAATTCACTGGTTGTTAATGCAGTTGATTTTGATGGTAAAGCTGCTTCTTACACAAGAACTGGGCCAGTGCTTTCTTTCTTCCATAAACCGGATGTAAGTTATTACGGTGGAGATGGTGTACGCCAGGATGAGAAGATTGCAGTGTGCATTAATGATATGGGGGCTGCTTACAGAGTAGGAACTTCGTTTGCTGCACCGTGGATATCCAGAAAATTGGCATATTTGATTCATGTAATGGGACTTAGTCGAGAAGTAGCCAAAGCGTTACTGATTGATTCTGCGGCTAATTGGCGTGGTAATGGAGATGTGACAGATGAGTTGGGGTATGGTGTAGTGCCAAAGCGAATTGAAGATATTCTCCGTACTAGAGAAGATGAGATAAAGTTTGTCGTTACAGGAACTGCAGAGGATTATGAAACGTATACATATAGTCTGCCTGTACCTGTGGTTAATGGAAAACATCCGTTTTATGCAAGAGCAACTCTAATATATTTCCCTCATTGTGATCGTAATCAGGGTGTGGATTATACCAGTACCGAGATGGATATTCATTTCGGAAGAGTAAAGACATCAGGAAATAAATCTAAGATTCAGTCTATTGATGATAATAAACAGACAGAAGACGGACAGATTATCTATGAAGAAGATGCAAGGAGCATCTATCGGAAATGGGATAATGTAAAACGAATATGCGAGGAAATAAAAAGTCGAGCTGTTCCAAGAAAATCATATGATGCAGGCATGTGGGGAATTAGTATTTATACAAAGGATCGTATATCTTCCAAAAACAGGGAAGCGTTACAATTTGGAGTTGTAGTTACTCTTAGGGAGATGTATGGAAAGAATCGCATTGATGATTTTATTAAAATGTGTATGGCGCATGGATGGTTAGTAAATCGTCTTGATATTGAAAATCAGATTGATATTTACGCACGCGCCGAAGAGGAAATTGAATTTATGTAAT
>CAYLSH010000129.1:0-3298 GCA_964386235.1 uncultured Lachnospiraceae bacterium
GCCACCAACGTTGCTTTTCCGTTACCTTCCATCAGCATGGAGTTATCAAAGATAACCAGTCCTACGGCTTTCAGTGTGTAGGCTCCGTTTACTTTGAGTTTGATCGGGTCTGCATACTTTTGGGTTGCATTCTGATAATCTTCTACCGAATAATTCTTTCCTTTGTAAGTAATTACCTGCTTAAAGGAAATGTCTTCCAGGATTACATTGCTAGCAAATGCAATATCCCCCTTAAAGTAAACATCGGCATAACAGTCTTCAACATCTTTCTCTGCGAGTTCCGGATCCATTGAGGTCAAGGTCAGGGTGTTTACACACTTATCCTTGGGCATGGTCAGTGTAACCGGAGAATCTACGCCTGTTTCCGTTGCAGGACGTGCCTCAATGCTGTTTTCAGCATCGGCTTCAATGTTCTTTAAGAAGCGGATTGTATAGTCCTGTTTTGTCTGAAGAGCATTGATCTGTGCGATTGCATCTGCATAGGTCTCATACTGCTCTGTTGCAAGAATCGGTTTTTCGTTCACTTCGTCATAGCCAATCTCATAGGAGAGTTCTACCTGTGGAGGCGTTGTCTTGTATACAAGGTTACCGGACTTTTTGTAGACATAACCTTCTTCTGCTCCATCAACATACAAACTGATATTATCAGTGCTTGCCTTAGGTGCTTTTGCAAATGCAAGACCATCCTTACGAATGAGTTCTGTTAATCCGGAATCGGATAAATTAACTAGTTTTTCTCCATCCTCGCCAATTGAAATATATAAATTACCGATCACTTCTCCTGAAATCGTCAAAGTAGGATCAGACTTTGTAACATTTCCAGATGAATTAGTGGTAAATTTCGGACATGTCAAGATAGCAGTAGCTTTCATGGATACATCCACATTTTCAATGCTAATCTTCTTTTGACCCCATAAGGTGGCATTTCCTTCCCCTTGCGAAACAAGATTTCCTATCTGAATATCTTCTATCGAAGCCAAGAGGGTCTCCACCATCTCAGTCCCTTCACAAACTAAGCAAACAGTATCCACCTGACTAATCTTATTTACCTGCAATGCTGAATCTTCCACTACTAACCGGGATCCCTTATTGGTGCCACTTCCTACAATACTATATTTGTATTCTTCATTCTGAATTCCGCTCATCGTCAGTTTGTAGCCACCGATGTTGATATTACCTGCATTCACCGGATTAGGTTCAACACCTTCAAATACTACATTACATTTTAATGTAATATTCTGTTTATAAATAATACTTTTTGGATATTCCAAATCCGTCTTGATCGTTACTTCTGCCGCTTTACTTGGGAAGGTAAAGTCATTCAAATTTCCCCTATTATCCAATGAAGTAAGGGCTTTACCATATGACTTATTGCCTACATCAATTGTATCGCCGCTTTTATTAATTGTAACAAGATATTCCGCCTCATTATCCCCGATCTTATCGATTGCAGTAAAGGCTTCCTGAAGGGTTTTAAAATCATTAACCGGAGTGGTAATGCGGTTGCCCTCATCATTCAGGCCCACGATTCTGGACAGGGATACATTGCCTTTTTCTACTGTACCACGCTTAATGAGGTCACCTTCCTTGTGGGTGAGATTCAATAAACGGTCACTGATATACGTAACAAACCAACCGGACGAAACCTTCGGAGCATTGGCCAAAATATCTCCATCGTTGACTATAACAGTAATGACATTTTTCATGACATCTGCATGCGTAATATCTTCTTTAAACTCTGTCGTTCCCTCATTATAATCAGACTCTTCCGGCTCTCGATATCCTACAATCGTATTACCATTGGTTTCATCATAAACCGCAACATAAGGCTTAGTATCGAATATGGCTTCCGGATCCCAACTATAAACATCACCGGTAATCGTGATACTGTTTTCTACCATGGTCAAAAGTTGATTCCCCGGACAATTAGAACTGATGTTATTCAGTTTCATGGTTCCTTCTGATAATACAAGGGTAGGTGTAACCATATCCAGAGTATCTTTTACTTCCAATACTGCCTTCAATGTTGGCTTCTGATTAAATACATGAATCTCATTGGTAACAGAACATTCTTCATCCCAGTTTTCGGAATAAATATGATCTACGGATAAACCACCATATGCACATAATTTAGATCCATTGCTTAAAATAATCTCTCCGATGTTGGTAACATTATTATTGACATCAAGGAAAGTGCCATTTACCAGTATAATCTGAGTGGTTTTGGTTCCTTTCAGATTGTTGAATGCATATCTATTATACTTAGTTCCCACTTCAACTTTCGAACCAACCAAATCCCCGCTGTATTTTACTACTGCGGATGATACCAATTCTAACTGTTTTCCCTTGGTATCCATGGAACTGTTGGCAGCGCTCTTTTCATTGTTCTTTACTGCATAAGGAGCAAAGTAAATATTTTCAAAGGTAGTATCCGTATTGAGTGCAATATCCCCCTGGTATTTAAGGGCGATTGGCTCTACCACCCAACTACTCTCATCATTAGGATCTTCAAGGTGTCCTTTTCCACTGCGGATCACAAGGTGAGCTGCCTTGGTCGGAAGTTCCAGTTTTCCTTCAATATCGCAGTCGTTTTCGATGGTAATGCCGTATCTTGCAGATGTATTATTGAGGGCATTGATGTAGTTTACCGCATCCTTCCATGTGGAGAAACTCTTTAATCCTGTGCCGGACTGGTTGCCCGCATGTTCTACATCTACATGGATATAATTACCTGTAACAACTAAATTCTTGCCACTCTGACGTACGCAGTTATTGGCATTATCCTCGCTCCATGAATTATCAGTGCCTTCTAATTTATAAGGAAGCACATTGATATTTTCCACCGGGAATGCTTTGTTTTCGGTGGTAAAGACAGTGGTACCAACTGGTAATTGTTCTATCCTGTCATGACCCTTTTCATCCCGAAGCGCAATATAATCAAACGGATACTCTGTCCATGAATTGCCTCCATCAGTTTTTTGTTCAGAATCCCCAATCTTATCCACATACGCATCCGTCACAAATGCATTTACCTGCGTATCCTCATCCGGTGCTGTAAAGGTACCCTTTAAGTTAATTTTACCGGCTTCAGCGCTACCTAATGCAGCATTGCCCTGTCCTTGGTTATAATCGACGGATCCCAATACCACATTATTGACGATACCTTTTTCATTGATGAGTAAAATACTGTCGTGTCCCAGTGTCAGTTTGCCTGTATTGGTAAAATTACTACAGAGGAAACTACCCCCATTGACCATGTCTTTTACAGTTACTGTACCGGCTTCTACAATATCTTCAT
>CAYLSH010000130.1:0-3281 GCA_964386235.1 uncultured Lachnospiraceae bacterium
TTAACTGAGCCATCTTGATGAGAATTGTATCAATACTCATTTCCGCATCCCCTACACGAACCTTGGCAGTCGCATTTGTCACATTAAGCGCATGCTTGATAATTGCAATTTTTTCATCGATTTCTGCAATTGTAGCTGCAACCTCTGCATAATCGTATTCAGGCACAACCGGCTCCTCATTAATAGCTACCACGTATGTGCTGGATGTTGCCTCCTTATTCACCCAAAAGGCCTTATCCTCCTCTAAGCTCCTAAGCATCTTATTTGCATATGCTGATGTCATTGTCTGCATTCTGTTATACCCTCCGTTTCTCTTTTCGTTCGTTCTGATATTAGCTTACTACCACGCATAGGATTTGTCATTGAACCAAAAGTTTAAAATATATCCCCTTAAACGAACAATATCCCCGTCAACGACGAGGATATCTTCAATACTTGTATGTAGTAATCTGCTCAAGATTACAAAATTGTCTAAGCTCGGTAATGACCTACCGGAAATCCATTTGTAGATTGCCTGTGGATTTTCAAATCCCATAGCACTCTGCACATCCTTTACAGTATAGCCATTTTCCATGAGTAGTTTCTTAATCTGTTTTCCTGTTTCCTTTTGCTGGATTGACAAATACATTGGTTCCATAAGCTTGTACCTCCTGTAAATATCTCTTCTATCCCAAACACGATTTAACCTAGGTGTATATTATATCGTATCTTTCCGAAAAAAATCATTAAACTTTTGGTTTAAAAGTAAATATACAATTTCTCTTTTTGGAATAGATACTTCGCACAAATAATCACCTCAACTTTGTGTATTTTTCTTTACTTCCAAATGCCTTCTCAACAGGGTATTTTTCATTGTTTCTTTGAATCTTCTCGCGCACAATTTCATCCATATCTAAACCACATACATCCGCCATAAGAATACAATAATTTAACACATCAGCTAATTCCTCTCTGATTTTGTCCTTCTTCGCTTCGCACACAGTATCAGATCCACTCCACTGAAATACTTCTAATAATTCAGCAGCTTCTAAACTGATTGATAATGCTAAATCCTTCGGATTATGGAACTGCTTCCAGTTTCTATCATCTCTAAATTTTAATACTTGTTTTATCGTTTCCTGCGTCATTGTTTTTCTCTCTTTCTTATCTAAGACATTGCTTCAAATACTCAGATAATTTTTTGTCTGTACAATACACATAACAGCCTTTCATTCCACGTGTCATAAGTGTCCGATAGGTATTCTTTATTAATTCATCCGCTATATTTTCAGCTTCTTTCGGATTTTCTTTATACAACTTTTTTATTCCTTTCATAGACTGATCAGTTTGTGCCCGTTTTGTAAAGTCTGTTACAATTTTTCCATTCTCGTACCGTAAATCATCTCCGATAATCACACCTACATAATCGAATTCCAGCCCTTGCGATGTATGAATACACCCCGCTTCATTTACAGAATCCTCGTCAATTGCAAATGTGGTTGTGTTATTCAGATTCCAACTAATTTCAAAATCACCAATTTGAATATCATGAACTGCTGAATCATTTTTTCCTTCTTTCAACCAATTCCAGCAATAACCTGCCAGGATTCGAGCATGATTATTTGATTTTTTATTTCTATCAATAATAATATTTCTCACATCATGCGGAGAATCTAATATCTGGATATCGTAATCTATATCACTCATATCCCAGTTTGCAGTTTTTCTGATCTCCAATGTATTATCCAACCAGGCAAGATATCCATCCGATCCATTGCAGCGAAATTGAGAAATTAATTCCAAATAGATTATCTCTGCATTTGCTGCCGTTGCCCATTTTTCAATTTCCGTGACGCTTCCAATATCACTTAGTGTTACTCTCTGACTTTCATCAATAAAGAAAACACTGCATTTTGCAGCATGAATTATTTCCTTAATTTGGTTTTCTCCAATATTATGGAACATACCGGATTTTTCATTCAATCTATGAGCTTCATCCACAAGAATCGTGTCGATAACATCTTTTCCTGTTTCTGTATAGATTCCTGATCCTTTAAACAAATTATCGATGCTGCTTTTTTGCATCTGTCCTTTTAATTTTTTCTGATAAACATTTCGAGGTGCACTATTTTTTGATACATACTGGCAAAACTGATCCTCATTTGTAAGCTGAGCTAATAAATTTATTGCAACTACTGTTTTTCCTGTTCCGGGACCACCCTGCACTATAACAACTCTTTTCTTATTGTCTTCCATGGAATTTCGTGAAGCATTTAATATTTCCTCATATACGACCTTCTGTTCATCCAACATAACAAATTCTCGATTTCCTTTTAGCATTTTTGCAATGGATTCTTGCAAACTCTTGGAAGGTCTAATTTTTCCGTGTTCAATAGAATACAGCAGTCCTTTACTATCCCCTTTCATAATTGTATTTTTTATATAGGTTCTTAATTGATCAACCTGCCCCCTCGTAAATGCAGGTGCATCTTCCAGATAAGTCTGATACTGTTCTTCATCCAAAGGATCCTTTTCTTTTCGCCTATAGTTATGCAAATAAGAACATGGCCATAAATGAATATGTTCTTCCTGCACGGACTGATTATAATCTGCAATCAACATTGCATAAGACCAAGCCTGATAGGATGGATGAACAACTTGTCTGATTGCATTGCCTGTATATGTTTCCACTAAAGCATCTTTACTTTTTACAGCCTCTAGTTTATCCCACTGTTTTAATTCAATTATGACAACGTTTCCGTTTTCTTCTTTGTCATAACCGGATATCAGAAAATCAACTCTCTTTGAAGTTTGTGGGATATTATATTCAATTGCCACACCGGAATCTTCCGGAATTTCACTATCATTTAGTACTTTATACATGTATTCCAAAGAGTTCTCCCAAGATCGAAACTCATTTTTTGCAGTATGGCGATTCATTTTTTCATATATATTCTGCTCGATTTCATATGCAATGGTATCTTTTTCAACGCTTCTAAGAAATTCTGTTTTCGTTCCATCGTATACTAACATAAGCCAGCTGGTCTCCTTTAATAATTAATCCTAAAATAATCCAAATACGCCTTGTATTTATCCTCTATAATAAACGGAACAATACTATATTTCAGGCACTCCTTGAACATAATCAATCGGCCCACACAACCATTTCCATCCTGGAATGGATGGTTCCATAAATCTATTATATAGCATACCACATTGTCGGCAACAAAAACAATGTATCACCCTGTAATAATAACAGGGGATGTTAGTTCATGTTGTACGAGCTAATCTACCCTGTTTCC
>CAYLSH010000131.1:0-3271 GCA_964386235.1 uncultured Lachnospiraceae bacterium
TGCAACAAAAGCAAGGGTGGTCTGTTTTTAGCGTTTTCTTTTGATAAACCATATTGCACCGGAAGCAGACAGCAGCGTTGCCGCCGTCATGATAATTCCCCATGGGGCAGATCGTTCTTTACCCTTATCAGTCATCACAGGGGCAGTTTGTTCTTCCTGTTCCGGTTGTGCGGTCTCCGTTGCTGCTTCATTCTCAATAGACAACTCCGGTATCTCTTTTTCCGTGTCACTATCAGCAGAAGGAGCGGGTGAATCTACAATAGAATCCTCCTCTGCAATCGTTTCTTGAACGGACTGTTTATCCTGTTCTACTTCTTCAAAAACAGGAGTATCATTGTCAGTAGCGGTTACCGGGGGTGTTTCTTCTTCCGGTTCTTGTTTCGTGTTATCCGTGCCAACGATAGGCACAGAATGTTCGTCTTCGCGATCTAAAGGTAGGCTATCTTCTGTGCCGGTATCCTCGCTTTCCTCTGGCGGGTCAATAGGCTGCGTAGGTACAGAATCAGGGTCAGGTGTAGGCTGCGGGTCTGGTTCGGGTTCCGGTGTTGGAATGGGGTCTATTTCAACAACTGGAGGAATAATAGGAATGGTCGGAGATTCAGCATCTTCTTCCGGTTTTTCTTCTTCGGATGGGAGGTTGCTTGCAAACACAAATTTCAAGCCGAAAAGTCCATTTTGATTACTGTTAATAGATACAGCTTCACCGATCATATCTGTTGGTGTTTGGGAATTAAAACGGTTTCCGTAGTCATCCACATAAACGCCAACGGGAGCATTTTCTTTATATACGCTTTCCATGTTGTCGGTGTATTCCACATCAACACAACCGCCAAAGCTATAAATATCGTCACCACCATGATTGGCTGTGTTATTGCAGATAAAGGTGTCCACAAGTTTTATCTCACCTTCAGCATATACACCGCCGCCATAGTCTGCTGTATTTCCAGTAATGCAAGATGATACGATTTCGCAGATACCCTCATAACCTACTCTGACTGCTCCACCCTCACCTTGTAAGGAATCCGGATTAACTGCTGAATTATCCGTAATGGTGCAGCTTTGCAATCGCATTTGTCCATCACATTGAATTGCGCCACCACGAAAACCTGTACTGTTATTACTTAATGTGCAGTCGATCATCTCTACATAAGATTCTGAGCCTATGCGGATACCGCTTCCAACATTGCTGTTAAATTGGCAGTTATCCAAGTAGGCATCAGTATTGAACACTATGATAGTAGCCCAAGAAGTGTTGAAGCGTTCAAACACAACATTTTCAAATGTCCATACGGCCTTTTCGGTTATTACAGAGAGGGGGCAATCTATTGCAGCTACCATTTGGCCTGTTGTCTGTGTTCCATCGAATTTGATATTTTTTATCGATAGATTCTTGCAATTCTGCGTGTCACAGTAAAAGAAGCCATCGGGGTTATAGTCATGGTTAAGTTTGAAAACAAGGTTCTTGCTGTCTATGCCGATAGCAGTATCGGTAGATATATAAATCTTAGTGCCAAAAAGAATCGTATCCCCATCTTCGGCTGTGTCTATTGTTGCGGTGAGTTCCTCCAGAGAAAACACGGTAACTGGTTCTTTGGGTGTTGCTTCTTCATCTGGCGGGATGTTAGAATCATCATCGGGCGCGGGAGATGTTGCAGGAAGATCACCTTCAAAGACAAATTTTACGCCAAAATTATTGTTGGTATTGTTCTGTACAGAAATAGTTTCCCCAACAAATTCAGCATTTGTTTCAGCATTAAAGGTACTATCAACATCATCTTTGTAAAAGCCTATAGGGCTGTTCCCGGTGTATATTGCACCCATGCTATCTGTGTACTCTACAATGATATTCGCGCCACCTAAACCCCTTATATCGCTTCCTCCAAGCGTTCCGGTATTACCATAGATAAGCGTGTCACAAAGCTGCAATGTCCCCGCACATGCGATACCGCCGCCTAAATCAGCAGTATTTCCGGTAATTGTGCATGACAAAATTTCACAGGAAGCCTCTGTATCCACATATATACCACCACCGTTTTTTACCGTACCATCGTTGATTGCATGGTTTCCAATTATAGATGTTTCTTCAATATTGGCATTTCCACAGCATCGAATAGCCGCACCGTATCCACCAGATCGATTGTTGTAAAAAGTGCAGTATGTAATTTCCGCAGATGCATTCGGATAGATTTCTATGCCACCGCTCCGACGACCATTGTTGTTTTCAAAACAGCAGTTTTGAAATACAGCATCTGCATCATATACCACAACAACCGACCAGGTAGTGTTGAAATTTTTGAATGTAACACCTTCAAAATTCCATGTACCTTGGGTATCGGGAGAATTTGAAAGCAAATCCACATCAACAACATGGGTACTAATTCCATCGGCGGCTTTGCCGTTCAAAATCAAATTTCGCATGGTAATTTCTTGTTCATTTTTGGTGAGCAAACGGAACATGGCTTTACCCGAAAAATCATCCGCAAAGGCAAGGGTTATTTTCTTATCTAAGCTACCAATGGTAACACTTTCTGCACAAGTAATTTTTGCACCGACAAGGATAGTATCACCGTCGTTTGCTGCATCTATCGCCGTTAGCAATTCTTCAATGTTATATACAATGGGCGGTTCTTCCGTTTCCTGTTCTTCTGTCACAGGGGGATCTTCCACAGGAGAAGTACTTTCTTCCGTAATTGAAGTTGACCGTTCAATTTCGGTCTGGGTGGTTTCTTCGGTTGTGGAAGCGGATATTTCTTCCGCATAGGCATTTACCCCAAAACTGAAAACTACCGTGAGAGCAAGGGCTACCGCTGCTAATCGTTTTCTGTACTTCATGTGTGCTGCCTCCTACTTTTTCGACTTCTGCAATAGATACACCATTTGGCGGATGGCAGCACTTTCTTCCTCTGTAAGTCCGGTAATGTCTATGTAGCACCTATCATCCTTGCAAAGCAGATAATCGGTTGTTACACCGAATACCCTTGATATGTTCACAAGAACATCATAGCTTGGGTAACGGGTTTGATTCTCATAGGTGCTTAGTGTGGCGCGGGTCACACCGATTTGTAGCGCAACCTGCTTTTGGGTCATGTTCCGTTCGATACGAAGCTGCTTCAACCGTTCGGAGAAATGGAGTAGAGCCATTTGAGATACCGCCTTTCCTAAAATACCGCAAATGACGCTACAGTTGGTTTCGCGTATGATGATATGAGTAACAATGCGGAATTTTACAATTCGCATATGCCACAAACAAAAATCACCGCAAGAGGGTGCG
>CAYLSH010000132.1:0-3151 GCA_964386235.1 uncultured Lachnospiraceae bacterium
ACTGTCAAATGGATACGTTAATTCTTTCACTTACTGATCACCTTTTTAAATAATTCTATATAAGTATCCGCAATATAAGATACCTCAAATTTTTCCGCTGTCTTACGAATCCTTTCTTCCTTCCACTCACGACCAAGACATTCTATTATTTTTTCTGCCAATTGATCTACATTATTATATTCTACCAGATAGCCATTCTCATTATCCACAACAATTTCTTTTGGGCCAATTGGACAATCATAAGATACGATCGGAATCCCACAGCCAATCGCTTCGATAAGGCAGTTTGGCATACCTTCGTATTCGGAAGAAAGAACGACTGCATCCGCCTGGGAGTAGATGAGTTCCATGTTCTTACATACGCCCTCAAAATTGACACATTCTGTCAATCCCATTTCCGCTGTTAATTCCCTGGTAAATTCTTCCAGATTTCCCGTGCCAATCAGCCGCAATCGGGTATTTGGCATCTGTTCATGCACTCTGTCAAAAGCCCTGAGTAAGTGTTCCGGATTCTTCTGAGGATCCAGTCTTCCAATAAAAACAATCTGTTTTTCTCGGTCAGTATTCCTTTGGGAAACTGGCTGGCGAATCGAATCCGTTTTCAAGATCAGTTCCCCACTGACCGGGTTATAGATACGGCTTAGTCTGCTTTCCGTTACCAGTTTATTCTTAAGGAGCATCTCTTTCATGGCATCACACTGGGCAACTACATGATCCATGTCTTTTAGCTCTTTCTGCGCCTTTTTTAAATACTTTTCTACAATAGGTGAAACATGGTCCTCTTTACTCAGTGATATATTCACATTGTTCAATACGCGTACAATGAGCGGCGTTTGGATCAGATGTAATTTTTTCATCTTATTCAGTATTACCGCCATTTCATTGCCGAACACAAGAAGGAATGGCGGACGATACTGTTTCACATACTGAAACATGGCAATTGGAGAATAACGCAGTCGGGATACATTCAGAGAATGTACACGGACATTCTTATCCAAAAGATGTGTATTCACATCATTTTCCAGATTCAGCACCACAATATGTACTTCATTTCCTTTTTGCACAAATTCATTGGCAAGATTTACACATACTCTCTCTGCCCCACCAATGCCCATATGCGCGATAAAAATATGAATTTCCATACCGATCCTCATTTCCGGACAACTGTTGTATCCCCTGTGAGGTAAAATTTTTCATACCATTTTACCTGTTCATTCACATCATAATAAGTCTTTGAAATATCGTTTATCAGCCTTTTCTCTTCTCTTGCCGGTTTCGCGCTCAACATCCGCTGCAATTTTTCTGCCCATTTTTCTGCATTCTGCTCAAGTGACATAAACTCTACAAGATCCGTTGCCTTCACTTGTTCTGTAATAGCATCTGAAATCAGACAGGGAAGTCCCGCTGCCTGCGCCTCAACGACCGTTCCGGGCATTCCCTCAAATCGGGAAGGAAATACAAATGCATCCATTGCCTGATAATAGGGTGCAACCGGATTCTGGTTGCCTGCAAAAATCACAGCACTGTCTATTTTCAATTCTTTTGCCCGTTCTTCCATTTCCGATCTGCGCGGTCCATCACCCAGTAAAAATAGTCTTGCTTTTTTATTCTCCCTATAGTAATCTGCAAAAATATCCAATAAAAACTCATGATTTTTGGCATAGTGGAAACGTCCCACATGACCAATGACTGTCATGCCCTCCAAATCATACTCTTTACGGATTTCATCCCTGGGAACCTCATTGTATGCAAATTCTTTGGTATCCACCGCATTAGGAAGAAGCACAACCTTTCCCCGCGCATATGTATTTTCCCCGAATACCGCTTTTGCAGCAAGATCCGAACAGGCAAACATATAATCACAATGTTTATATAAATTTCTGCGAAGCCATTTGGTCAACGTCCCTTTTAGGCCCTTATCCACACCTGCACTCCTGGCATGTGCGATCGTGACAGGTATCCCCGCCTTTTTAGCAAGAGGCAGATATATGGATGCCGTGCTTGTCATATGGCCCTGAACAGCACGATAGTCATTATTTTTTTTAAAGAAATTCCGACATGCTTTTTTATATGCAAGATAATTATATATACGAAAAGACGGAAGGCGGTATATATTTCCTCCCATCTGTATAATTTCCCGGTCAAAAAAGCCCTCTTTGTTTGTATGCACCAGAAAATCAAACTGGATTTTTTCTCTGTCAATATGTCGGTACAAATCCATGATGCGGCTCTCTGCTCCGCCAAGATTGGTTGTTCCCAGTACATGAAGTACGCGAATCGGTTGTTGCATATAAATCCTCATTCCTCCTGATATTCATGCAGATCGGATATTTTATTACTTTCTTGCACGCAGTTTCACTAACGTATGCTTGATTACCGCCATCCCGTATTCCCATGTATGTCCAAAAACGCTTCTGTTGCATGGTTTCTGAGCAAGGTATTCGGAATAAGAGATAAAGGAAGCCCTGTTATCCTCTAGCAAATTCCTGTATCTTATAAAATCTTTCTCTTCCATCGTATTCGTATGAAAAACAAGCGTGGTATATCCATCTTTTTTTCTCATACAATCCGACTGTCTTACTGCAATCGGAAGAAATACCAGTCCTTTTCTTACATAGGGATTGTTCCCAAATCCATCCGTTACATAATGGAATCCGTTCTTTAATAATGCTTTTAACGTATTCGCATCAAAAGTATGCCCCGGTGCCATAAAAATATCTGTATCAATTCCCCAGTTTTGCAGTTGTTCTTTTCCTTTACGAATCATTTCATCCTGCTGTTCAAAGGAAACCCCTGCGTATTCCGAGAAATGATTTAATGGGAACAAACCACCCTTTTGAGTAGAATATAAGTGCTGATATCCATGCAGTGCTATCACATAGCCTTCCCTTACAAGGCTCTGAACCACTTCCGCAAAATCTTCTCTTTCGGGATTGCGGACCAGATTTTTATCCTCATTAAATGGAACTACACCTATCAAAGGTTTGATTTGATAGGTGTCCAAAATTTCTTTCATTTTATAAAATTTTGCATAGTCCATATCGGGCGTAATATCGTCCAGCCGTACCGCTATTTTCAATCAGTTCTCCTGCGCTTTCCTTACAAATACTCTTTGTACCATTCGATTGCCAGTTTGATTCCTTTTGCAAAA
>CAYLSH010000133.1:0-3134 GCA_964386235.1 uncultured Lachnospiraceae bacterium
AAGATGGATGAGCATGAAGATGAATTATGTAGCAGATAAATAGATAGGAGATACAAGAATAAAAAGTGCTTGATAAATTATTTGTATCATGGTAAACTGTATGCATCATATAGTTTGGAGGCTTGATTATGTATTTCAAATTACAATTATCTGATGAAGAGAATAAAGAGTTAGAGCAAAAAGCGTTCGAAACAGGATTGGATAAAACAGCATATATAAAAAAATGTTTGAATTTAGAAGCATCTGAAAAGAACATATACAATGTTGAGTATGCATTAAAATTAGTGAGAGAAAAAGGTGTCAAAGGGGTTCCGTTTACATTATACGAATTATATGGAGAAAAATGGAATAACATAAAAAATGGAGTGGCAGGAGTCTTGGGACGTAACTTTTATACATATGTTACAACAATTGATACGGGAATCGAGTATTTAGGAAAGAAAGAAGTGGTCATATGTGACCAGGCAAGATTTCAAAATCAATATGTTTTAAAAAATGTTGACAAAGAATAAATTATAAGTTACACTAATCTCGATAGCACACACAGATTTGGCGGAAACGCCATTTCTTTTTTACAAAATCTCGTTGCACCATACAGATGAAAGGAGGAAATGTTATGACCGATAAGCAGATTATTGAAACATACGCAGCACGCAAGATGACAATCAGAGATATGGCAAAAGCCTCTGGACGTAGTTATGATAGCGTACGCAAAGTTCTTACTGAAGCGGGATATCACTTCAGTAAGAAGAATTAGTATTAACCGTTGCCTTAGCCAAGGGCATTGTACTTGGCTTTTATAAAAGAAGAATGAAGGCGCGATATAACGATTAAGATATTGTAGAACTGTTAGATTATTGGCTGGAGTGAGGATTTTGCTCGTAGTGGTAGAGGAGACTGGTTATGAATGATATTTCAAGAAAAACTTTGGAAAGCTTAATTAAGAAGAACGCAAGATTATTTAATTTGGAATTGGTCAGTAAGAAAGCAAATCCATTTGTTATACGGGAAGACTACCACTTATCGACAACAGTTGAAAATGAATTGTTTTCTTGGGGGCTCCAAATGACAATTGGAATTACCCCAAAAGGATTCATACATATGATGATGTTTATGCATCCGATTATTGTTGAAGATGATACACGTCTTAACTTTATTGAATTTGCTAATGCCGCAAATTTATGGTTGGGTTCTGCGTTGGGGAAATTCTGGGTAAATAGAGACAATGATTTTTGCTATGAGTTATATCTTCCTGAATTGTTTTTGGATGATTTGACGGAATTAGAACAGCAGTTATTTGATAAACCGTTCTCGCACTTCAAAGATTGTTTGACACCTTTAATGCAGTTGAAAGATAGAAAATGGAATGTGCAGAAAGCAATTGAATACTTGGACGAATTGAGAGAAGCAGGTTATATAGACAATTCAGAATATGGACTTTGGTAACTATAAAACTAATATATAAAGCGGAGGAAAAGAAAGATGAAAAAATTACAAACAAATAATATGAACGGTTTCAATCATGTAATCTCGAATAGGAGATTTAATGAGCGGGCAACAATTACTTTTGGATTATACAGCAAAGATTTACCGGAGATATGGGCGCTTCAGGAGGTCCCTACAGGGGGGAAGAACCTATCCTGTATTAAGCATTTGCGGAATCTTGCATTGCAGAACGGGTATGCAATGATAATGCCTGAAAAGACATGGGAGGTAAGTGAACACCCGAAGTCTATCCAGTCTATTCTTTTATTAAGAAATGCGAAAAATATTGAGGTACTTAAGTTAGACGATAGTATTGAACTTTATAATCGCTACAACTATGTAAGGGCTGATTTTGAAGGTGCAGAGTATTTTATAATGAATATTCATGCTCCTCAGACAGAGTTATTCCCTGGGCATGCCGTTGATGATGGATATGTTAGATTGCGTAAACATTTAGCTAAACAGTTCTATGTGGTATTAAAGAGTGAGATAGAGAAATTAGTTTCGAATGGAAAGCGCCTCATTCTTCTCGGAGATTTTAATAAGAATCTTTATCAGCAAGAAGTACAGGAATTAATAGATTTGGGATTATGCAATGTGACAGGAGATAAAGGTGATACATATTTCTGCGTAGGCAATAATACAGAGGATTCAGTTGATCACATATTCGTCTCACAGAACATTCTTGATGAGGCAGGCCCTATAAAGTGCAATGTAGATACAAATTATGTTAAGGTTCAAAAGTTATCAGATCATGCTACAGTGTGTGTTGGATTATCGCTTTTGGATGAAAGACGGTGGTGAGATTACGTTTGCACAGTTGGAGAAACTAAGCTATGAGGAACAGGAAGCAAGAAAGAAATGTGCGAAAGAGCAAAGTCTATTTGTAGTAAAAACTGTGAAAGTTGTGCTTGGTATGAGGAGGAATAGCTTATGATACATACATATCAAAAGAAGTTACAAGGCAAAAATGTAGGAATCGTTTTTGGAACATTTGCGCCATTACACCAAGGGCATTTAGATGTGATTATGCGAGCAAAGAAAGAATGTGATGGTGGCTGCTTAATTATCGTAGACGGCAGAGATAATGATAGGGGTGGCAAAGAAATGCCGTTGAAACTGCGTTACCGTTACGTCAGAGAGTTCTTTGCAGATGATGACTTAGTAGCAGTTTATGCTATCAATGAAACAGAACTTGGAATAGAAGAATATCCTAACGGATGGGATAAATTTATCAAAGAAGTGGAAAGAATTTTTTCGTTGGGTGCTGACGGAAAGCCAGTGTTCTATGTGAGTGAAGATGAATATGCTACCCATTTAAACGAATTAGGTTATGAAGTTGTGAAACTGGATAGAACAGAAAATCCTATTTCTGCAACAATGATTCGAGAAAATCCTATTAAGCATTGGGACAAGATTACATATCCTTTTAGAAGAGTATTCAGTACGAATATTCTGATTTGTGGAACGGCAAGTGAAGGAAAGACAACACTCACTATGGATTTGGGAAAGTATTTTAATGCACCATATTCACACGAATATGCAAGAGATTATATGGAAGAAAGTAATGTATCTGAATGGGAGTTAGATGGTGCTGATTATATGGCATTTCTTGACGGACAGTATCAGATGAATAAGAAACTTATCAA
>CAYLSH010000134.1:0-3102 GCA_964386235.1 uncultured Lachnospiraceae bacterium
ATATACTTGTAGTATTTTTTACGGTAGTACCATTCTTTCAAAAAAATCAAAAATGTATACCAAGAGGAACACATCTCTTTATCATACGGATACGTTGGGATTTCTACGATAATTTTACAGTGCGGAAACTTCTCACGTATACTTCGAATGAAACTTATAAGCGCATCATCTGCATAGGTTCTCCTCATATATATAAAATCCGGATTAACTAATTCACTAAAAGCCTTTTCATAATTCCTCGCAATTGATCCAAACACAGATAAATTGCAGATTCGTTGAAAGAGGTTTTGTGGCATTGATTCAATTAAAACTGCTTTAATATCCAAGTTTTTTGAAAATTCCGATATCTGCATTGCTATTTTAGAATCAACCCCACATGATCCACAGTTTTCATTATACAAATAGTAGCCTTTTTTCATCAAAGGATTTCCTTCCATCTATCCATAATCTGATTTATCTCTAACTCTTTAACTATTTCCAACGCCTTGCTCCCCATTTCTATTCTGAGTGCTTCATCTGCTGCAAGACGCTTCATCTGCTCTGCCATTTCGTTAACATCATAAGGCGTTACCAAAATTGATGCACCATTTTTACTTAATGGAATCATTGCCGGTATGTCAAATGCAATGACAGGAAGTCCCACTTCATATGCTTCTGTCACACATGTCGGAAATCCCTCATATCTCGATGACAGGACATAAATAGAGGAATCTAATAGCGGTGGTATCACATCATCTAATTTCCCCCATAATTTTACTCTGTCCGAAATATGAAATTCTTCTATCATGTTCACATATTTCTTTCTTAATGCTCCATCTCCCACTATTGATAAAGTCCACTCATTATTTTCCCTTGCAAAAATAGCAAATGCCTTTATTAACAGATCAAATCCTTTTTCATTTGTAAATCTGCCGCACGCCACAAATTGCTTTCGATTCAAATCACTCTTTTTATCACTCGTCAAGCCTTTGGGATTATATATAACATCGCACGTAAGCCCCAACTTATTCTTGTAATCTTTTGCATAGTGTTCATTTAGCACAACTACACGATTCAAGAATTTTGCATAATCACTAAATATTTTTTCGTTTTTGTACAGATATAAATATTTTATTTGAAAATATGCCTCATAGGAACTATGCAACCACCCTATAGTATTACATTTTAGTCCATATTTCTGTTTAGCCATTCCCAATAAAATGGACAACTGCCATGCCGTAGCAATAACCGTATCGTAAGAATTTCCCAGCAGATCATTCATTTTTCGTGCGTATTCATCATGACAATAAGCTCTCTTAATAGTCTCAGGGAATACATCATATGCCAACCAAGGAATCATATGTACCATCCCCCTTGCAATTACAGAAACTGCGTCTTTGGCATACGGATGAAAAAATTTAACACTTACATGTTCAGACAAATTATACATGCTCTTTCCTGCGGAAGGATCCATTGTAAATATAGTAACATCATAATCATGACATAATCTATTGGCAATCATGGTCACAATCTTTTGTTCACCACCCATGGTGTATATGGAATATGTGAAAATTGCAATCTTTTTAGGTTTTTTTTTCACTGTTAATTACATCCTTTCTGCCCTTTTCCAAATCCCGAACACGCTTTTCCAACAATGCTATCTCCTGTGTCAATACCTTTGTCTTATGAGCCAGCCTTGATGCTATAGAAGTAAGTGTCATCAATATCATAATAATGAAAGAAATCAAGGCAATATAAAGTCCATTCATATTACTTTGAATTCCCAACACGCCTACTGCAAAAGTCATAATATGTGGAAATGCAATTAATATTAGCATGACCACTCCCGCCAGAAGCCATATAAGTGTATATTTAAGTTCTAATGCCTTCTTTTTTAAAAAATATAAAATGATAACAAAATACAAAACTACTGCAACTAATAACACAATCTGTAATCTATATGGTACCATATTCCGCCCTTATTATCCTCGTCTTACTCCATAACTCAATCGTTTAACCAAAATTGCAAGTGACACCTTCAACATATAGTAAATTGATTTCCATAATGTAATGGAACTGTTTCCATGCTCCCGTTCTCTCATTACCACAGGCAACTCCAAAATACGTCCCCTATACATCTTGACCGTAACAATTGCTTCCGGTTCCGGATAATCCTTTGAATAATCGTCAGCAAATATACTTATAAATTTACGGTTGACCGCACGATAGCCACTGGTTACATCCTTTACTTTTTCGCCAGTCAGAAGAAAAATCAATACGCTAAGTAATTTGATTCCCATTCTTCTGGCTCCGGACGATTGAAACCCTTCTTTTTCAACAAATCTAGAGCCAATAACAACATCAGCAACATTTTCTTCAATCGGCTTTACTATTTCAGGTAAATATTGAACATCATGCTGACCATCCCCATCTATCTGAATCGCTATATCGTAATTATTCTCCCGAGCATAGCGATACCCCGTTTGAACCGCAACACCAATTCCCGAATTAACGGGAAGATGAACGATTTTCCAATTTTCTTTGTCTCCAACCTTTTTCGTATCATCCCATGATCCATCATTGATAATGATATAGTCAAAATCGGGCAACGTCTGCTCAATATTCTTAATCAACTTAGGTAAACTTTCGGCTTCGTTATATGCCGGTATAATAATCAATTTCTTCATAACTTTCTCTACTTCATTGTTTATATAACTCTATAATATTTTGGATCATATTATCCATAGTATAATTCCTTACCGTATCATGCGCAACCTCTGTTATAATTCACGATTTCCAAATATCGGTCTTATTTCTCTGTTACCGTATTCAAGTCACTTAACTTTCCACTTTTTTCCCGAATATCATATATCTTTTGATTAAGTGCCTCCTGTTCCACGTACTCACCCCCAAGATGCACTTCATCTCTAAACTGTTCCTCCGGATAAAATTGTACACAGTCGTAATATTCTTGCACCAAATCTTGAAGTCCAGCGGCATTGAACTCTTCCTGCTGACGAGCCATCTGCATATGCTTATATTCATTATCCTTTATCGGCGTAGGCAATATATGAAAAACTATACCATTTTCCTCACACATCTGATTAATATTTTGTATATAGC
>CAYLSH010000135.1:0-3064 GCA_964386235.1 uncultured Lachnospiraceae bacterium
CTCCATGTCCAACGCAAACCGGAAACAGCAGCCCCCTTCTTTTCGATTTTCTGCTGTAATACTTCCATCATGGGCTTTTATTATGGATGCACATACGGATAAACCTATACTCATGCTTCTCTTCTGGTAATCCGCCGGTGCTTCGTTATTTTCAAAATATCCGCTAAAAATACGTGGCAATCTGTCCTTATCAATTCCACATCCATTGTCAGACACTTCAAAAATTGCTTTTGAACCTACTACGAATACTTTCAATCTCAGTTCCGTCATCCCAATCGCATGCTGAACCGCATTTTCCAGAATATTAACGATAACCTGCTCAATCAAAACGGCGTCCATGGGAATACTGACAAAATCATCCGGAATATCCACAAGGATGTCCTGTTGAGGATACCGTTTTTTAAAACGCATAAGTACCGTATCAATCAATTCTTCCAATACAACGGATGTTTTCTTTATTTTCACGCCATCATTGTCAATTCGTGTAACGGACAAAAGATTTTCCACCATTCCCATCAGCCATTGGGAATCCTCCGTAATTCCCTCGGCAAGCTGGATGATCTGCTCCTTTGTCAGATGGTCATATTTTGCCACTATTGTAGAACTGGATCCATATATTGTTGTAAGTGGTGTTCGTAAATCATGGGATACAGCACGTAAAAGATTTGCTCTCATTTTTTCACGGGAAGTTTCTGCCTTTATCTTTTCCTGTTGTTTGAGTTTTGAAGACAGGATACAGGAAACCACAGTAATAATCAGCATTATTATTGCAGAAACGATATTCTCCGCAATACTGAAATTAAATGCAAAATATGGATATCGAAATGCAAAATTAAGAGCCAGTACGCTGAGTAAAGATGCCGCGATTCCAAAATATATGCCATCCGTAAATAGTGAAATCAAAAATACGGCAAGTGTAAAAACGGCCGGAACCAGAGAATCCGCCTGAAAATAGTACTCCAATATCAGGTCAATCGCAAATGCCGCGCACAAAGCCACTATCGTAAAAAAAACGCTGTAAATCTGCTTTCTCTGTATTGCCATAATCCTACCATGCCTTTCTAAACCAGTTTGATTATAAGACAGCACAAGTTAAGAATCAGTTAAGAAACATGCCTAATTTCTTAATATATTACTCAATTCGGCAAACTGCTCCAAGGTGAGTGCCTCTCCGCGTATCGTAAGCGGCAGTCCCATCTTCTCAAGCGCTGTCTGTATCTTTTCTTTTGAAATACCGATTCCTCCGTTTGTCAATCCGTTGATCAGCGTTTTTCTGCGTTGGTTAAAAGACGCCCGGATCAAAGAAAACATAAATTTTTCATCCTGCACCTGTACGGGCGGATTCTCATAGCGTGTCAGACGAATCACGGCACTTCCGACATTGGGTCTTGGAATAAAGCAGTTTGGTGGCACATTAGCCACCACTTCCGGCTTTGCATAATACTGCACTGCAAGAGAAAGTGCTCCATAGTCCTTGGTTCCCGGTCCCACCTGCATGCGGTCCGCAACTTCTTTTTGAACCATGACCGTGATGCTCTTTAACGGAACCTGTTTTTCAAAAAGACCCATGATGATGGGTGTTGTAATATAATAAGGAAGATTGGCTACCACTTTGATGGGCTTTCCATTGTTTTTTTCCTGTACAATCCGGTTAATATCTACTTTTAAAATATCATCATTGATGACCGTTACGTTAGAATACTCTTTCAGCGTATCTCCCAATATGGGGATCAGCGCCTTGTCAATCTCCACTGCGATTACTTCCCTCGCACTTTCTGCCAGATATTGCGTCATCGTTCCGATTCCCGGACCAATCTCTAATACACAATCATCCCCGGTAATATCAGATGCTTCAATAATCCGGTCCAACACCCTGGTATCCACCAAGAAATTCTGACCGAATTTTTTCTGAAAATTAAAATTGTATTTCTGTAATATTTCTATTGTATTTCCCGGTATTCCTAAATTAGCCATCCTGCTCTTCCTTTAATCTTTATCGTTATTATTTGTTCAGATAAATATCCCTTGCGTTCTTCTCCGTTACTTCTATAACCGTATCATACGGAATCTTTTTTATTTCTGCAATCTTTTCGGCTATATACGGTATGTTCAGAGAGGAATTTCTCTTTCCCCTGTATGGCACGGGGGAAAGATACGGGCTGTCCGTTTCTAAAACCAGCCTCTCCAACGGCAGGTATTCCACTGCCTCCACCAGTTTCCTGGCATTCTGGAAGGTAACCACTCCTCCGATTCCAAAATAATAACCCAGTTTCTCAAATTCCATCGCCATCTCCTTTGAATAGGAATAACAATGAATAATCCCCTTAAGACCGGCTGCCGCTTCACTTTTAAGTATCTCCAGTGTATCGGCTGCCGCATCTCTTGAATGAATAATGACCGGCATGTCCAGATCTTTTGCCATTTTAAGTTGCGCAAAGAACCACTTTTTCTGAATCTCCGGCTCCGGCGTGGGTGAATAATAGTCCAACCCAATCTCGCCAATCGCAACCACTTTGTCCCGGCGGGCCTTTTCAAACATTACTGCTAATTTTTCATCATTTAGTTCCTCCACCATACTGGGATGAACACCCACCGTCGCAAAAATAAAATCATATTTCTGACTCAGTTTGTATACCGTATCCAAAGACGGATAATCTGCGCATACATTCACAATCGTTCCCACTCCGTTTTCCTGCATGGAAGCAAGAAGTTCTTCCCGATCCTCCTCAAAGGCTTCATCATCATAATGTGCATGTGTTTCAAAAATCATACGGATACCCTTCCCTTCTATATTCCATAATACCTAATTTCTAATTATCTATCATAACATGTTCTTTCATTTTATACCAAATTGTACGAATTAAAAAACAATCTTTTTCTACAAAAAAGACTTGCAAATGCCCACCCCATGCACTATAATAACATTTGCGTCACAAAAGATGTGCGCCTTTAGCTCAGTTGGTAGAGCACCTGACTCTTAATCAGGGTGTCCAGGGTTCGAGCCCCTGAAGGCGCATTTGAGCATCGATTTTGCGGACATATGAGCCGTGGGGTCGGTGTTTTT
>CAYLSH010000136.1:0-2996 GCA_964386235.1 uncultured Lachnospiraceae bacterium
CCTCACGGAGTGTTTTTTGTGCAATAGGTAATTTCAAAAAAATTTCCTATTGCATGAAAAAAAGACCCATGGGATGTACCATGAGTCTTTATTTTACCATTTTTTCTTCCGCAAGGGAACTACCAGAATACATGATCTCCCAATACATAGCCATCATGTTTACCGGCACGTTTAAAGTGCGTGGCGGTTCCGACATTGGTCTTGCCCGCGATCGCTTCCTGCGCCGCCTGTAAACAGGAGGCATCGACACCTCTGGCAATACATGCTTCTACTTTTCCGTTGCCCGCCGGCGTAAACTGTCCGGAAGCATAGATAACGCCTCCGATCGTGTTCGGATATGCACTGCTTCTGACACGGTTCATAACCACTGCCGCCACAGCCAGTTTCCCTTCATAGGACTGGTTGCCCGCTTCGCAATACACAAGGGCTGCCAGTAAAACATCATCCGTCGTACCAACGGCAACAGCACCTAAGTTCGCAATCAGTTTGGCCTTTTCTTCCTGTTCTTTCCGTTCGCGTTCTTTGATTTCTTCGTATGTCTCACCGTAATCCACTAAGAATTCGGTTTCCACATAATCCGCACTGATATAGCCGATCTCGCCTTCAAACTCGATCGCTACCCATTCATCCGTGGTTTCATCCACAAGGGCCTCAATGGTGTCATTTCTTTTTACCAGACCCCATACACCGGATTCTCCGTCCGGTTCTTTACGCACACGCAAGGCATCCGTATTGACCGTTGCAATCGTACGTCCCACGCTTTCTGCCATTTCCCGGGCATCTTCTCCGAAAAGAAGATAATCATTGCTTGCCCATCCTACTAAATTACCTGATTTGATTTTCGTCCAGCCTTCCGTGGTCGCAAGGATCTCCCCACCACAGTCCGCATACAGTAAACCGACTTTCTCGGCTTCCTCGCTTGCTTCTGCTCTCACATTTAATGAGTTGGTCACATCCGCCATAACAAGACCGGACTTCAGATCGGCTTCTTCGCTGTCCTCTTCTACAATGTCTTCTTTCTGTACAATCTCATGTGCAGAAGAGTCCGTCGCAATCTCTTCAAAGCCCTCTAATACTTCTGCCGCGCCGACATTCAACCGGATCACATGATCCGCTTCGGCTGCCATGGCGGGAACCGTTCTCATGCATGCCAGTGTCACGGCGCCTACCGCCACCCCGGTAAAAACACGAAGCAGCCTGTTTCCTCTGCTCTTTGTTCCCATACTCCTGCCTTTCTGTAACCTGCGGACCATGTCCGCATGATTCTCATTTACACTACATTCTATTTCAAATCAATTACAAATATTACAAAATTATTAAGGGTATGGAGGGTATACTACCAAAATATGCCGTTTTTGTCAAGTTTTCGTCTTTTTTTAGAATTATCCAAGTATTTTTCGGGTATTTTTTACAATTCTTTGGAGCGTTCCACGCATTTGATCACAGCGTCCATAACTGCCGCGCGCATGCCCTTTTCTTCCAGAACCCGTACCGCCGCAATGGTAGTTCCTGCCGGGGAACATACCATGTCTTTTAATTCTCCCGGATGCTTGCCGGTTTCCAGTAAAAGTTTTGCACTGCCAAGCACTGCCTGTGCCGCAAATTCATACGCCTGCTTACGTGGCATTCCCATTTCTACTGCCGCATCCGCCATGGCTTCGATAAACATAAATACATATGCCGGAGAACTGCCGCTGATACCGACAACCACATCCATCAGTTTTTCCGGTACTTCCTGTGCTTTTCCGATGCAGGAGAACAGATTGAGTGCATAGGTTTTTTCTTCTTCTGACACACTGTCGCTAAAGCAGATGCCCGTGCATCCCTCGCCCACCAGTGCGGGTGTGTTTGGCATACAGCGTACGACCTTGTGAGGTGTCCCAAATGCATCCGCAATCCACTTCTGGCTCTTGCCTGCAACGATGGAAATAATGAGTTTATCCGCCGTACATACATCCTTGATCTCCTCAATGACATACGGGAGTACCTGTGGTTTTACGGAAAGTAAGATTACTTCCGCTTCCTTTACCACTTTTTTATTATCATCCGTTGTGGCAATGCCGTATTTTTCGGACGCCTTTTTTAACATGATCTCATCCTTACCCGACGTCATTACTTCTTCCTTCGTAATGAAGCCACCGCTTAAAATGCCCCCTAAAATAGCCTCTGCCATGTTACCAAAACCAATAATTCCTAATTTCATAATGATTCTCCTTTCGTATCCTTTCTTTTCTGCCTATAGGCCTCATACATCAGCACGCCGGCTGCAATCGCTGCATTGAGGGACTCCACTTTTCCCTCCATGGGAATGCGGATATAGGAATCTGCCAGATCCGCCGTCCCATCCGTCAGTCCGTTTCCTTCATTTCCGATCAGAAAACCGGTCCCGCCGGGGAATGTATAGTCCACCTCGTCATAAAACAGTTTTCCCTTCAGATGTGCCGCATAAAACCGGATTTCCTTTTCTTTAAGTTCTTTTAACGTAGAAGCCAGATCATCCGTATAAACAAACGGAACCCGGTATAGGGAGCCCATCGTGGAACGGATGGTCTTGGGATTATAGATGTCCACGCAGCCTTTGCTCATGACAATGCCGTCGATCCCCGCGCCTTCTCCGGTGCGCATAATCGTGCCGAGATTGCCCGGATCCTGCAAGTCTTCCAGCACCATAATGGTCGGGTTTCTTCTTATTAAAAGATCCTCCAAAGTATAGGTAAACTGATCCATCACACATAAAATCCCCTGCGGTGTCATGGTGTCCGTGATCTTTGCAAAAACAGAGTCCGTTACCATCTCATATCCGCAGCTGTCTAATTTTTCAAGACAGGGACTTTTTATGCCGTTTTCTTTTTTCTGACTCTCCGTTTTAAAAAAGGACTCGGAAACAAACGTTTTCCGAATCCTTTCCATAGGAGCCTCTAAAAACATCTTGGTCCCTTCTATCAGAAATACGCCGTCTTCTTTACGGGCTTTTGATTTCCGATTCCAGGCAGCCA
>CAYLSH010000137.1:0-2936 GCA_964386235.1 uncultured Lachnospiraceae bacterium
AAGGTGCTAAAAGAGGAAATTCGTTACGACGAATTGAAGGATCAGGCTGATGAAAAGCAACAGGAGAATGAAATGTTGGAGCGTGAAAAGAAACAGCTTGTTCAGGAGTATGATACCTTGTCCATGCGGGTAGCGGTTAAGCAGATGGATTATGAGGAAGCGGATGAACGAGTAAAAGAGGCTAACGAGCGAGCTGACAGAATCGAGGCATATATTAAAACTCAAAGTGATACTCTGGTGGATTTGGAGGAGAGGGCAACGAAGCTAGAACGAAGGGCAGAGATTGCGGAGCAGGTTTATGAAATGGCTTGCGGTTCCGGTGGTAATGAAGCCTTGAGGGAGAAGCTTATAGATGTTATGTATGAGAATGAGCAATTAAAAACTGAAAACTCTAAACTTCGGGAATTGCTGGATAATGCATATGAGTTTATGAAACAGTTTGTACTGGATGGAAGGAATCTGTTGGAAAGGTTTCTGGAGAGTGTCGGACAGGTGGTTGAGAAGGTTAGGGATGGGAGTGAGAGGTAGGAAAGTTGGAGCAAGTTGCAATAAATGCAGCTTGCTCTGATTAATACACAAAAGAACAAATGTTTGTAGAAAGTCCTTGCAATTGTTCAGATAAATGAATATAATAGAAGGAGTAGATAAGGAGGTTCAACATGAACTATGTAACAACGATAGAAATGTCAGAAATATGGGGCATATCGGCAAGAAGAATAGCTTTGTTGTGTGAACAAGGTCGTATTGTTGGTGTCATAAAAAAGGGAAAAACTTGGTTGATACCGGATGATGCGAAAAAACCTGCGGATAAAAGAAAAATGATAAAATGACATTGGAGAAGGAATATGGTAAAAAATACTAAAAAAAGAAGAGACATAGAAGTATATGAAAATTACTGGAAATTTACGGCTGCTCATTTAGATATTACAGGAACTAAATTTAATAATTGTCTTAACGTAATTGTGCGTTTTATAGATAAAAATAAAGAAGCTTTGGAGGAAAATGCAAAAAATGGTTGTAATTTTTCTGATTCAGAGTTGTATAAAAGACTTCAGCAACAGATTGTAGATATATCAGGGTTTAAAGGAAATGATGCAACATTGTCAGCTAGAAAAGCAATTAATCAATTTGTTAAAATTGGTTTTGTATATCCGTTGTTAGTGGGATATCATCCGTTAGTGAAGTCGTTTATCTTAGAAACTAATAAGGAAAAGAAGACGATTATTTTTTCTAAAATATTCTATGAGTGTTCTTCTTTGGCATCAGATGTTACATTGGATCACAGAAATTTAAAACATGTTAATTTTTTGTTGAAAACATTGGATAAAAATGGATCTCTTGATAAAAATGATATTATGGCATTGATGGTAACTGACATTTCGAATTATGGTGCAGGGTATCTTACTAGAGAAGAATTAGATATGCAATATCAGTATGCTAAAATTTGTGAATTTGATGAAAGAAAATACAATCAGATAGCTCATTTGATTGGGTATTTGAAACGCTTTGTCGATTTGAAATATGATAAAAATGAAGAAAGATTTTGGTTTGCGAACGATCCGCAGATTGCAGATAGGGATTTTGATGAGTCTTTTGCCAGAGATGGTGTAAAACATAGAATTTATAAGGAAGAATTGAAAGAAGAATCAAAAGCTATTTATGGTGAAGCTGTTTGTTATTTGGATAAAAAGCCATATAAATCGTTAATAGCATCACATATTAAACCTTGTATAGATTGTTTGAAAGAGCACCGAGAAGATCAGGCGTATGATGTGGATAATGGTTTATTATTAAGTCCGACGGTAGATTCGTATTTTGATAAGAAAGACATTTCATTTGCTGATGATGGTACAGTATTGATTGGAAAGGATGTTGCTGAAGCTATACGTATAGATTTTGAAAAAATGAAGTTAGATGAAAGTGTCTTGAACAAACGGAGAAAAAGATATTTAGAATATCATAGACGATTGTTCGAACAGAAAAATGGAGGAAAGTAATAATGGCATATAAATATATAGATTTATTTTGTGGTGCAGGAGGATTATCGTTAGGATTTGATAACGCACATTTTGAAAATGTTTTTGCTGTAGAATTTAACGCAGATTTTGCGAAAACATATGCACGAAATTTTCCAAAGCATAATTTGATTATTGATGATATAAGAAATATTGATAATAACAAAATTAAGGGACTTGTTGGAGATGGCGAGGTTGATGTTATTATAGGCGGTCCACCATGTCAGGGCTTTTCTATAGCTGGCAATATTGGCAGAACATTTATAGATGATGAAAGAAATCGGCTGTTTAAAGAGTTTGTTCGCTTTGTTGATTGTGTGCAACCTAAGATGTTTGTTATGGAAAATGTGGCTGCGATGGCAACACATTTAAAAGGTAAAACTATAAAGAACATAGTAGAGGCTTTTGAGAATGCAGGGTGTGGATACAATGTTAAGTATGAGGTGTTGAATAGTGCAAATTATGGAGTTGCACAAGAAAGAAGAAGAATAGTTGTAGTTGGTATCAGAAGTGATATAGATTCGGTATTCTCATATCCGACAAAGACAGAAAAAGTAGTTACAATTAAAGATGTCATTGATGATTTACCAAAGTTGGAAAGTGGTCAAGAAAGTGAAATTCCAAATCATGTGGCTATGAAGCATAGTGCACAGATGTTGGAAAAGATGAGTTATGTAAAAGATGGTGGAAATCGTATGGATATTCCGGAGAAATTAAGACCAAAGTCTGGAGATGTTAGAAAATACATAAGGTATGATAGCAAAAAACCATCGGTATGTGTAACAGGAGATATGAGAAAAATTTTTCATTATGAACAGAATAGAGCATTGACAGCAAGGGAATTAGCGCGAATCCAATCCTTTCCGGATGATTTTATTTTTGAAGGTGCATCTATTCAAATTCAACAACAGATAGGCAATG
>CAYLSH010000138.1:0-2882 GCA_964386235.1 uncultured Lachnospiraceae bacterium
TTTCCATTCTCATGTAAAAGCCACTGCTCAAACATCAGAATATACCAGATCAGACTGCTCCAATTGTTCTTTTCTATATACTCTTTCCAGATGGATGCAACAAGCGGTGTCTGAATGTAATCTTTTGCAAGCGGTTCTGCATCCCGAAGAACACTTTCTGCCCATTGTCTCATCTTTCCTTCTCTCAACCACAAAGAAACCGGCACGGAAAAGCCTTTCTTGGGGCGTTCCATCATTTCCCGCGGCACATAGCGGTATAACAGTTCACGCAATGGTTTCTTGGTAACACCATCCTGCATTTTATAAGTAAGCGGAAGAGTCCAGGCAAACTGCATCACATCCGCATCCAGCAAAGGAATGCGGGTCTCCAACGAATAATACATTCCAGCCCGATCCACTTTCACTAAAATGTCATCCGGCAGATACTGACACATATTCATTAACATCAGATTATTTTCCGCTTCCAAAAGCAAGCCATCCGGGTACAACTCATCCGGTGTGGGATAAGCCGTTTTCGCATTTTTCTTTGCTAATTTGCCGGCACGTATATCGCCATCTATGATCTGACGGTACAATGTTTCATACGAATCTGCACAAAAACATCTGCCCGCCTTTCTTAGGGGCTCTATCGTATTCAGTCCTGTATTCAGTAAAAGATTTCCCAAAGGCTTTCGGATCGGTTCTTTGATAAATCCCAGTTTTCCCTGCATGATCCCCAGACCATCCCGGATATCTTTATACGAATTATAACCGCAGAAAAACTCATCCCCCGCATCTCCGCTTAAAGAAACCGTCACATGCTCCCTTGTCATCTTGCTGACAAGCATGGTCGGCAATTGGGAACTATCCGCAAACGGCTCTCCAAAGGCTTCCGGAATTGTTGGGAGCAGATCCATCACATCCTCATACCCCACATACATTTCCGTATGCTTTGTACCCAGATGCTTGGCGGTTTCTCCTGCAAAAACAGCTTCATTATATTTTTTTTCTTCAAATCCAATGGTGAATGTCCTTACGGGAACATCCGCAAGAGACTGCATCAGGCTGACAACCAAAGTAGAATCAATCCCCCCTGACAAAAAAGCCCCCAAGGGAACATCCGCCATCATCTGTTCACGCACCGTCTTCTTTAACCGTTTCTCCAGTTCATCAACGGCTTCTTTTTCGCTGCCGTCAAACAGGTTCTTCTGACCACTTGCAGCAATTTCTTTTATATCATAATATTTTTCAATCGACCAGTCTGTAAATGGTTTTCGCATGGTCAGTACACAACCCTGTTCCAATTTGTAGATATTCTGATAAATGGAATGAGGAGCCGAAATATAACCATTGATAAAATATCCACGCAATACTCCTTCATCAATCGGATTGGTAAAGCCTTCCACAGCTTTAATCGCATTGATATCGGAGGCAAACACAAAACTTTCGCCCACCCATCCGTAATACAAAGGTTTTTCACCCATTCTGTCACGGGCAAGCTGTAAGGTTTTTTCCTTTCTGTCATAAACAGCAAGTGCAAACATGCCACGGCATTTAACCAGAGTTTCCTTTAAACCATAGTGTTCGATTGCCGTAAGCAGAATCTCCGTATCCGAAGTTCCCCTGTATTTTTCTACGCCAAATGCATCTTCCATCTGTTTTTTGATCGCAGGCGCATTATAAATCTCACCATTATAAACGATCACATATCGTTCACTTGCCGATACCATGGGCTGGCTGCCGCCTTCTGAAAGATCCACGATGGCAAGCCGTCTGTGCCCTAAAACCACATGGTCATTTTCACACAGCCAGTAACTACCGGCATCCGGTCCGCGCCTGTGAATCTTCCGGTTCATGGCTTCTATGTTCTTTATGGGATCACTCTTGTATTTTACAATTCCTGCAATTCCACACATATTTTGTATCCACTATACCTTTCCGTTTTCCTCCCGATATCCAAGTAACAGGGGCAAAAACAGGATCCTTCTTACCCATTTCTTCTTGCTGTTTTGATGATTTGTCCTGCTAAGATACCACGCAAGACGTTTTGAATTGGCAATCCGGTCTTTGATGATTCTTTTCTTTAACAAAATCCGTTCTGCTATTTTTATATATGCATTCTTTTTTGGTGCACCTTCCTGATAACGCAGCGGATCAAATGAAAGGATCACCTTCTGATTATCCCTGCAGAATTTGTCCAATTCTTTCATGTCCTTTTCCTGCATCAGATTGGTGTGTAAACAGACCGTATCCACGCCTTTTACAATCCTAAGTCCCTGCATTCTGCATGGAATACATAAAATCCCATCTTCTGTATATGGCATTTTATACAATCCATCGGTTATCGTGGTAAATCCACATTCCTTTAAGGCTTTTATCGTGTTGGCATCGTAGGTGTGCCCCGGTGCCATAAAAATATCCGTTAATATACCATTTTTGCGCAGAATCTCCCGGCCACACTTTAGTTTGCGCAATTGCTCCTCATAGGAAAGTCCCGCAAACTCGCTAAAGGGATTGATGCCTAATATACCGCAATGATTCGTTTCATATACATGATATGTTCCATGCTGTGCAATCTTCCAGCCTTTCTGCTGTAATTCCAGAAGGGTGTTCCAGAACGTTTCCTTCGGTGTATCTTTGTGAAGCGTTCTGTCCCGATTATCCGGCACCACCCCAATTAAAGGGCATATCCGGTACCGCTCCAATATATCTTTTACCTGATTGAATTTATCCCAATCCATATCCGGCGTAATATCATCCAGCCGGATCATACATTCTGTCATACGAGGCCTCATTTCTGAGCGATATCAATGTGATTTTTCACACGAATCCCCACTACTTTTTCAATATCTTAACCAGCCACTTAAATGCATGTGCCGCTATACCATTGACTTGTTCGAAAT
>CAYLSH010000139.1:0-2677 GCA_964386235.1 uncultured Lachnospiraceae bacterium
GGTTTACGATTTAGGTGGTGGTACATTCGATGTTTCCATTATCGAGATCGGGGATGGCGTTATCGAAGTACTGGCTACAAGCGGTGATAACCGTCTTGGTGGTGATGATTTTGACCAGAAGATCACAGATTACATGCTTCAGGATTTCAAGGCAAAAGAAGGTGTGGACTTATCCACGGATAAGATGGCTTTACAGAGATTAAGAGAAGCAGCAGAAAAAGCGAAAAAAGAATTATCTTCTGCTACAACAACCAATATCAACCTGCCTTTCATCACAGCAACAGCCGAAGGTCCTAAACATTTTGACATGAACCTTACAAGAGCCAAATTCGATGAACTGACACATGATCTGGTAGAAAGAACGGCAGTTCCCGTTCAGAACGCTTTAAAGGATGCCGGTATTACTGCTTCCGAACTTGGAAAAGTATTATTAGTAGGTGGTTCTACACGTATCCCTGCTGTACAGGATAAAGTAAAACAGTTAACAGGACATGAACCGAGCAAGACTCTTAACCCGGATGAATGTGTAGCAATCGGTGCTTCTATCCAGGGTGGTAAACTGGCAGGCGATGCCGGTGCAGGCGAGATCTTATTGCTGGATGTTACTCCGCTTTCTCTGTCCATCGAGACAATGGGTGGTGTGGCAACCAGACTGATCGAAAGAAATACTACGATCCCTACCAAGAAGAGTCAGATCTTCTCTACAGCAGCAGACAACCAGACAGCCGTAGATATCAATGTTGTACAGGGTGAAAGACAGTTTGCAAAGGACAACAAGTCCCTTGGACAGTTCCGTCTGGATGGTATCCCACCGGCAATGAGAGGGGTACCTCAGATCGAAGTTACCTTTGATATTGATGCAAACGGTATCGTAAATGTATCTGCAAAAGATTTGGGAACCGGTAAGGAACAGCATATTACCATCACAGCAGGTTCTTCTATGTCCGATGAAGAAATCGATAAGGCAGTAAAAGAAGCCGCTGAATTTGAAGCACAGGATAAAGCAAGAAAAGATGCTATCGATACAAGAAACGAAGCAGAATCCTTCGTATTCCAGACAGAGAAAGCATTAAATGATGTTGGCGACAAGATCAGTGCAGATGAGAAATCTTCCGTAGAAGCAGATCTCAATGCATTAAAAGACATCCTGGAAAAGACAAAGGATGCAGAACTCACAGCAGACCAGGTTGCTGAGATCAAGGCTGCTCAGGAAAAACTGATGACAGGTGCACAGGCACTTTTCACAAAGATGTATGAGCAGATGCAGGGAGCAAATGGTGCTGCCGGCGCAGGTCCTGACATGAGCAACATGGGTGGCGCAGCAGACATGGGTGCACAGAGCGCACCGGAAGATGATATCATCGATGGAGACTTCAGAGAGGTCTAGAAAGGTAACATATTATGGCAGAGCAAAAGAGAGACTATTATGAAGTCCTGGGCGTGGAAAAAAACGCCGATGACGCTGCTATTAAAAAAGCATACAGAGCACTTGCCAAAAAATATCACCCGGACATGAATCCGGGTGATGCTGAGGCAGAAAAGAAATTCAAAGAGGCTTCCGAAGCATATGCCGTATTAAGTGATCCGGAAAAGAGAAAACAGTATGACCAGTTTGGGCATGCTGCGTTTGACGGTGGCGCCGGTGGCGGTGGCTTTGGCGGCTTTGATTTCAGCGGTGCTGACTTTGGTGATATTTTTGGCGATATTTTCGGCGATTTCTTTGGCGGAAGAAGAGGATCCGGCCGCGACAGCAATGGACCGATGAAGGGCAGTAACATCCGTACCAGTGTACGTATTACGTTTGAAGAGGCTGTTTTCGGTACTGAAAAAGAGATCGAACTGACCGTAAAAGAAGAATGTAAGACCTGTCACGGAAGCGGAGCCAAACCGGGCACCACACCGCAGACCTGTACAAAGTGTGGCGGTAAGGGCCAGGTTGTCTTTACGCAACAGTCTTTCTTTGGCACGGTGCGTAATGTACAGGCGTGTCCTGAATGTCAGGGCAAAGGTAAGGTCATCAAAGAAAAATGTACGGATTGTCACGGAAGCGGTTTCGTGCCGATGAAGAAACGTTTTGCCGTTTCTATTCCGGCAGGTATTGATAACGGACAGTGCAAACGTCTTGCCGGACAGGGTGAACCGGGTGTAAACGGCGGACCAAGAGGCGATGTGTTAGTGGAAGTGATCGTGGGACGTCACCCGATCTTCCAGAGACAGGAAACCAATATCTTCTCCACCGTACCGATTTCTTTTGCCGTTGCGGCGTTAGGCGGTGATGTGGTGATCGATACCGTGGACGGTAAGGTTATTTATGAAGTGAAAGCCGGAACACAGACGGATACAAGAGTACGTTTAAAAGGTAAGGGCGTACCTTCCCTGAGAAACAAGGATGTACGTGGTGATCATTATGTGACACTGGTCGTTCAGGTGCCGGATAAACTTTCCAAGGAAGCGAAGGATCTGTTAAAGAAATTTGACGAGATAACCGATGATTCCTTAAACGCAGCGAAGAGACTGAATAATGATAAAAATGGGGATGAACACCCCAAAGAGACAAAAAAGAAAAAGAAGTTCTTTTAAATAAAAACAGGGCAGACTGATCTAGCGGTCTGCCTTGTTTTTTGCGCACGCTTTTGCATAGGTAGAATGTCGCTAAAAGCGACGCAAAAGCGGCGCT
>CAYLSH010000140.1:0-2654 GCA_964386235.1 uncultured Lachnospiraceae bacterium
ATTACTTCTAACGTAACATATGGTAAGGCAACAGGTAACACACCTGACGGACGTAAGAAAGGCCAGCCTTTCGCTCCTGGTGCTAACCCAATGCACGGACGTGATACTCACGGTGCAGTAGCTTCCTTATCTTCAGTAGCTAAATTACCATTCCAGGATTCTCAGGACGGTATTTCTAATACCTTCACAATTATCCCTGGTGCACTTGGTAAAGAAGATACCGTATTTGCCGGAGATATCGAAGTAGACTTAAGCAAATAATCATTTAAGCAATTACGGTTGTCGGGCCTCTGACTGACAGAGGTCCGCACAGCCTGACTAATCCGGGAAAGGACGATGTATATGGATCAGAACAGTATGATCGAGGATCTCGTTGCCCAGCTTGATGCAGGTATGAGCAAAGGTGTGGGACACGTTAACGTAAATGTGGACGAAGAAACAGAGAATACAAAAGAAGTACAGACTATGGGTTGTACCGATTGTTCCAGAACGCCATTAGCATGCAGCGTACCTACTCTTCACGAGGGCCTGGATGATTTTCAATAAAAATTAGGAGGAATACACTCATGGCAGCTTCAGCAGCTCAGGTTAACAACCTGGTTTCATTATTAGATGGTTACGCAACAAAAGGCGGACATCACTTAAATGTAAACGTATTAAACAAAGAGACATTATTAGATGCTCAGCAGCATCCGGAAAATTACCCACAGTTAACAATCCGTGTATCAGGATACGCAGTTAACTTCATCAAATTAACTCCTGAACAGCAGAATGACGTTATCACACGTACATTCCATCAGTCAATCTAATCTGTGTGGTAATCCCCAACTAACGATAACCGTTGGTTGGGGATTTTTTACAGGAAAGGAATAGGAACTATATGAAAGGCAGAATTCATTCATTAGAGAGTTTTGGAACCGTGGATGGACCGGGCGTAAGATATGTCGTATTTACACAAGGATGTCCTATGAGATGTGCTTATTGTCACAATCCCGATACCTGGAGCACAAAGGGCGGCACACAAATGGATGCTTCCTATATCATAGAGCAATATGAACGTAATAAAAGTTTTTATGCAAATGGCGGAGGACTCACGGTAACCGGGGGTGAACCTCTTCTTCAGGTTGATTTTCTGATCGAATTATTTGCTCTTGCAAAGGAAAAAGGCATCCACACCTGTATTGATACATCCGGTATTCCCTATAAGCCGGATAATAAGGCATATATTGAGAAACTGGACAGATTAATGCCACTGACCGATCTGGTTATGCTGGATATCAAACATATCGATCCTAAGAAGCACCTGGAACTGACGGGCCAGCCAAACGATGGGATTCTTGCTTTTACCAAATATCTCGAATCGAAAAATGTGGATGTATGGATCCGGCATGTTGTAGTCCCTACGATTACGGATGATGACAAATATCTGTTTGAACTGGGTTATTTTATCGGACAGTTAAGTAATCTGAAGGCTCTTGATGTTCTTCCCTACCACGATATGGCTAAACCCAAATACGAAAAACTGGGAATTGATTACAAATTAAAAGACATTCCTCCCATGGATAAAAAGACCGTCGTTGATAAAAAGGCCGTTATTTTGGAAGGAATCAAAAAACGTCGTTCGGAAATGAATTCCTAATTACCGGTTCTATCCATAAAGGGAAGCAAAAGGGTGTATGAAATACGCAAAACATCTTGTGCTATTTGACAATTTATATTAAAATAATGATAAAAGATGTGCAATAACAAACGCACAGATTACGATTTGTAAAATAAGGAGGTCATTTACTATGGCATATTGTATTGGTGATTCCTGCATCAGTTGTGGATCATGCGAAGGTCAGTGCCCGGTAGGCGCTATTTCTATGGGAGACGGACAGTTCGTTATCGATGCAGACAAATGTATTGATTGTGGATCATGCGCAGGCCAGTGCCCGGTAGGCGCTATCGCTGAAGCATAATTTTCTCAAATAAAAACCGGTGGTTATCCACCGGTTTTTATTTTGTCTGTTTATTGTGGCTTCGCTCTTTCTCCATTGCGGAATAATACGATTCTTTTCTTTTTCTTCATCTGCAACCGGTCCGTTATCATATAGTCCAGTTTTTCAAAATATTCTTCCTGCTGTTTCTGATGACACCTCTGCTGTTTTTCCTGTTCTTCGGCTATCATCCGAAACTGGTAATCCATTTCTTTGATAATGGAATCCTTAATATCCATTGCCATTTCTGCATTGCTTTCCTGTACCGCTTCCTTTACCAATCCTTTTAACAACATCTGTAAACGATAGGATTTGTCATCTTTTTCCTTTTCCGGAGAATATTGGGAGACTCCGTATTCACTTGCCGGCATTTTTAAAAGGAAAGTTTTTTTCTCCGTTGCCGGTGTATAATTCTCCACTTCATCACTTCCCTCTTCCGATGATAGTTGTAGTATGGATTTAATGCCCTTTAACTGGATTCCCTTACCCTTCCATCCTTTAATCTGAAGAAACCTTTCTACATCCTCTTGCGTATAATATCGATGCCCCAGACTGTTTCTTTTGATGGGAAGATCCAATTCTTCTTCCCAATAACGCAGGACATGCGCCTCCACTCCCACTTTCTTTGTCATCTCGGAAATTTTTAACTGCTTTTCTTCCATCATTTTCATCCTC
>CAYLSH010000141.1:0-2639 GCA_964386235.1 uncultured Lachnospiraceae bacterium
GATGTTAGCCAGTATTTAGAGATTTTCATTGATGAAACAAAAGAACACCTTCAGAACCTTAACACATCGATTCTGGAATTGGAACAGGATCCTGAAAACATGGACACGGTAAACGAGATTTTCCGTGCTGCACATTCCTTAAAAGGTATGGCAGGTACCATGGGCTATAAGAGAATGCAGACTCTGACACATGATATGGAAAATGTGTTCTCAGAGGTGCGTAACGGCACGATTAAAGTAACCGCAGAGATCATCGATGTACTGTTTCAGATTCTGGATGCATTGGATGAATACTTAAATAACATTCAGGCATCCGCAGATGAGGGAACCAACGACAATGAGAATCTGATCAAAGCGTTAAATGAGTTTTTGAACGGAAAAGGTGACAAGGCTGCGACAGAAGCTCCCAAGGCATCTGCAAAGGCAGAAGAAACTCCGGTTGCAAAGGCAACTGAAAAAGACAATGCGGATGATGATAAGAGCAAATGGAAACATCTGAAATTTAATGAAGCACAGGTCCATGTTATGCAGGAAGCGGTTGCTAAGGGCATGAATGTGATAGGGCTTACCGTATACGTACAGGAATCCTGTATTTTAAAGGCGGCAAGAGCATTCCTTGTATACAAGACATTGGAAGATATGGGCGAAGTGATCATATCCGATCCTTCCGCACAGGATATAGAAGACGAAAAATTCGACTTTGACTTCAGCATGATCGTAGTATCGGAGTCAAGTGCAGAAAAAGTAATAGAGGCAGCCAAGAGCGTATCGGAGATTCAGGAAGTTGTGGGTGGCATCGTAGAAGTAGAAGCTGCGCCGACAACAGAATCCACCAGCGTTTCCGTAGCTGAAAATGGTGCTGCCGCAACAAACAATGCTGTTAAGCCGGCAGATAATAACAAACCGGCAGAAACTGCCAAGAAAAAACCGGTTGTAAACCGTACCGTTCGTGTGGATATCGAAAAATTAGATGACCTCATGAACTTAGTAAGCGAACTTATCATTGCCAAGAACTCCATTGTTTCCGCAACGGATGCAAAAGACGGTTCTTCTGACAACAGCAATGTAAACGAACATATTGAGTATCTCGAAAGTGTAACTACCAATCTTCATGAATCTGTTATGAAGGTTCGAATGGTGCCGATTGAGACAGTTGTGAATAAATTCCCGCGTATGATCCGTGACCTGCAGAAAAAATTAGGCAAGAAAATGGAATTATACATGACAGGTGAAGATACCGAATTAGACCGTACCGTTGTGGATGAGATCGGGGATCCTTTGATGCATTTGCTTCGTAACTCCGCAGACCATGGTATTGAGTCCGATGAAAATCTTCGTATTCAGAGAGGAAAGCCGGCAACCGGTTCCATCCATCTGGATGCTTATCAGGACGGTAATAACGTCGTAATCGAAGTTAAGGATGATGGTAATGGTATCGATGTAGCACAGGTAAAAGCCAAAGCCATCGAAAGAGGAACGATTACGGAAGAACAGGCCGCACAGATGACGGATAAAGAGATTATCAATCTCCTGTTTTTACCGAGTTTCTCTACTGCAAAGGTAATTTCGGATGTATCCGGCAGAGGCGTAGGTCTGGATGTTGTAAAATCCAAGATTGAATCCCTAAGCGGTGAAGTTGAAGTTAAGAGCGTGCTCGGAGAAGGAAGTACATGGACGATCCGTCTGCCTTTGACATTAGCGATCATTCAGTCCCTCATGGTAGTGATCGGTGGCGAAAAATATGCGATTCCGTTAGGTAATATCCAGACAATTGAAAGCATTGCCCCTACGGAAGTGAAGTATGTTCAGCAAAAAGAAGTGATCAATTTAAGAGGAACGGTTATTCCTCTTGTGCGTCTTAATGAAGTGCTTGGATGCGAATCCACCAAGAGCGCTGATGAAGAACTTGTTGTTGTTATTGTTAAGAAGGGTGACAAGCAGACCGGTCTTGTAATTGATGAACTGACAGGTCAGCAGGAAATCGTTATTAAGTCCCTTGGCAAATACATTAACAAGAGCAAAGTAATCAGCGGTGCAACGATCTTAGGCAATGGTGAAGTTGCCCTGATCATTGATCCGAATGCATTGATTTAAGGAGGACGTTGACATGGATGAGATGAAAGTATTTGCTGGAGTAGTACAGTACATAAAAGTGGAAATGGGTGTGGAAACATTTGGTATTGACATCAGTTATGTGGACAATATCGTAAGAATGCAGCATATTACCCGTGTTCCGGATACACCCGCTTATATTAAGGGTGTAATCAATCTGCGTGGCGAGATCATTCCGATTATGAATCTTCGTCTGAAAATGGGATTGGAAGAAATCGAAGAAACAAAAGCAACAAGAATTATTATTATCAAGATGGAGCAGATTGGCAAACTTGGTCTGATCGTGGATTGCGTCAAAGAAGTAATCTCCCTGTCCGAGGAACAGATGGAAGCTGCCAAATACGACAAGAAAGATGATTCTCAGCATTTTGTCAGTGCAGTAGGCAAGGTAGGAGATTCCATCATTTCTCTGCTTGATCTGAATACAGTCGTTACCGATAAGGTAGTTAAGGAGGACAAAGAATGAGTTTGCTGACATTAGAAGAAATGTCAACTACTTATTATGATGTGTTAAAAGAAATTGGCAA
>CAYLSH010000142.1:0-2602 GCA_964386235.1 uncultured Lachnospiraceae bacterium
CCCCTTGACACTTCCCGGTTTTGGGTATACCATTGACACATAAAGTTAGAAGAAAAGGAAACGATTATGTTTTGGAAAATGACAAATCTTCAACTGAAAAAAGGTTACATTTATCTCCTTTAGGGGGATAGTGCGCCCATTTTTCGGTAAGGTTTGTACTATCTCCTTGTTATTTTTGATGATGCGGTGACTGTTCACTGTATGTTTACAAAATAAGATAAGGAGATTTTTTTATGTTCAAAATTAAGAAACAGATTCATTTATTGTATATTACATCCGTATTGGGGAATTTATCCATTACGGGAGCCTGGGTGGCAATTCTTGCTGCCAGGGGATTTTCACTCTGGCAGATCGGACTTGCGGAAACGGTGTTTCATGCCACCAGTCTTATATTTGAGATTCCGTCCGGTATTTTAGCAGATGTGTATGGCAGGAAGAAGATGCTTCTTGTTTGTCAGATCATGGCTATGATTGCCAATACCATAATGATATTTTCAAACGGGATCGGAATGGTCTGCCTGTCGTTTGTATTTCAGGCATTGTCCTATAATTTTTCCTCGGGATCCGGGGATGCCCTTGCCTACGATTCACTGAAAAGTGTGGATCGGGAAAAAGAGTATGAAAGGTATGCCTCCAATCAGATGATCATTTACCGGATAGGAACGGCGGTTTCTACTTTGTTTGCGGGTGTGGCTCTCTTGATGGGCTACAAAATGGCATATCTGATCAGTGCACTTACGCATATGGTGACATTTGCAGTTACCTGTGCACTTACGGAAGTCGGGACAAAAAAGGATACGCATATCGGCGGACGTATGGTGAAGGCGTGGGTCGATCATTTTGCCGGAAGTTTATCCTTTTTAATACGAAATAAAAAAGCAGCTAAATTTATGTTTGCCAATTCCTTTGTAGGAGCGGGAGATATTCTGTTATTGTTCTTTTTACAGGCAAAACTTTCTTCAGCGGGGCTTTCTGACGGAAGCCTTGGGATCGCTCTGTTTCTCATGGAGATCGGTGGCATCGCAGGTTCTAAACTGATTTTAAAAGCAGAAAAAGTTCCATACCGCCGGATTTACTTATCCTGCGCCGCTGTTGTATTATTGGGGATTGGCTTAGAACATACGGGTATAATTCCAATCATGGTTCTTGGCGGTTTTCTTTCTGCCATGGCGGACGATGCCCTGCAGATCAGAACCGATGTAAGACTTCAGGAAATGTTTCCGTCCAGCCAGAGAGCCACGCTGATCTCATTGTCATCCTTTACATTTTCGGTGATTATGATTGTATTATCACCACTTGCCGGATATTTCTTCTCCATCTGGTAATGGAAGTGTGAAGCAAATCGCGATATCGAAATAAAAACAAGACATACACCCATGTGCCAATTGCCGGTACATGGGTGTATATTTTTTCCACAAATCGGACAGACTGACCAAAGAAGTGATTAAGCAGGATGATGGTAAAGGAGAAGATGTGTGGAGCAGGAAAGAAAAGAGCAGGTAGAAGAAGCGGTTCTTCCAATGGGCTTGTATGAGAAACTAAAAGGCAACAAGGAGTATTATGAGATCCGGCTGGAGAGCATAGGCGGGCTTGGGGCTAATCTGTGCGGAAAGATGCTTGGGGAATTGGGCATAAAATATCTGGATTTAAACAGCACCAATTTTTCCAGTTATGGTTCTGAAAAAACGGGTACTCCGGTAAAGGGATTTATCCGCTATTGCAGAAAGGACAAAGAGATCCGGATTCATTTTCCGGTGGTAAAACCGGATCTGCTTGTGATCTTTCACCAGGCGCTTTTAGAGGATGCGTCGGTTATGGAAGGTGTTAATGCGGATACGGCGGTGATCGTGGCATTGGAAGAAGGACAGAAAACGCAGGAAGCTAGAGCACGGATCGGAGAAAAAATAGTAAGGGGACAGCCGGTTTTTGGTGTGGAGGCACAAAGAATTGCCATGGAGACACATTCCAGAATCAATGTGGTAATGCTGGGGGCAATCATGAAGGTCATGGGAATTCAAGACTTAAACATAGGGGAACGGATCATGGAAGATACCCTTGGAAAAAAATATCCCGATGCCTTAAAGGCAAACGTGGATGGAATGCGGTGCGGTTATGAGCAGGTACATCTTCTGAAAATAGAGGGCAGGGGAGAGGAGCATACGGAAAAAAAGGATACCCAGCTGCCCAAATGGGGCTATGAGGATGCACCGATTGGCGGTATCAATCCCTGTTTTGGGAATAGTGTGATTGCAGATCTTTCTCCGTCCAGACAGGGGTATATTCCTCTTTTTTTTAAGGAAAAATGCATTCATTGCGGACTTTGTTTTTCAACATGTCCGGATATGGTTTTTCAATTTAAGGAAGGTGAATATAACGGAAGAAAGAGGATGATCAATCAGGGACTGGATTATAAACATTGTAAAGGCTGTCTGCGCTGTGTGGCTGTATGCCCTGTGGGAGCCCTGGAAAAAGGAGTGGAAGCAAGGCAGGCAAAGGAGCATGACATACCCAATCAGGAATTGCTTCGCAAACCGGATCATTATGAGAAAACAGGAGCGGATGCTTATGTGACAGGGGAGTCCTTTTTATCAGAAAAAAGAGT
>CAYLSH010000143.1:0-2600 GCA_964386235.1 uncultured Lachnospiraceae bacterium
GTTCCCTTAGGACCTTTTACAGTCACTTTATTATTTTCTGCAACTTCTACAGTTACACCTGCAGGAATCGCGATTGGCAATCTTCCGATTCGTGACATGCCCGTACCTCCTTACCAAATGAATGCAAGAACTTCTCCGCCTACGCCAAGTTTTCTTGCTTCTTTATCAGTTACTACACCCTGGTTTGTAGAAATAATTGCAATACCAAGACCACCTAATACCTTAGGAAGTTCTTCTCTGTTTGCATATACACGAAGACCAGGTTTTGAAATTCTCTTTAATCCTGTGATGATCTTTTCATTCTTATCAGCACCATACTTCAATGTGATGTGGATAGTCTTGAAGTTACCATCTTCGATTACATCATATTTTGCGATATATCCTTCATCTAAAAGGATCTTAGCGATAGCTAATTTCATCTTAGAAGCCGGTACATCTACTGTATCATGTTTTGCAGTATTTGCGTTACGGATTCTTGTAAGCATATCTGCAATAGGATCGCTCATTGTCATTTGCTTTTGCCTCCTTGTTTATTTTGATTGAGTTATTGAAAAACGCTTGCGTTTTTCCCGGATGAAACTTAGTGTTTCTTAGTTAGCGTCCACTCGAAAACCTGTTTTCGAGTGCTAACTTAGAAACTCTTTTCATCCTACCAACTAGCCTTTTTCACGCCAGGAATCTGACCCTTATATGCTAATTCACGGAAGCAGATTCTGCAGATTCCGTATTTTCTTAAATAAGCATGTGGACGACCACAGATTTTGCAACGGCTGTATTCTCTTGTAGAGAATTTCTGCTTACGCTGCTGTTTGATCTTCATTGCTGTTTTAGCCATGAATTTACCTCCTTATATTGAATCAACCTTTATTATTTTGCAAAAGGCATATTGAAAAGTCTCAATAATTCGCGTGCTTCTTCGTCTGTTTCAGCAGTAGTAACAAAGATAATATCCATACCTCTTACCTTATCGATCTTATCATATTCGATTTCAGGGAAGATGTACTGTTCTTTGAGACCTAATGCATAGTTACCTCTTCCATCGAAGGAATTAGGATTAACACCTCTGAAGTCACGTACACGAGGTAACGCAAGGTTTACTAAACGATCTAAGAATTCATACATTTTTTCGCCACGTAATGTAACTTTACATCCGATTGGCATTCCTTCTCTGATCTTGAAGTTAGCAACTGAGTTCTTAGCCTTTGTTAATACCGGCTTCTGTCCTGTGATAGTTTCCATATCCTTTGCTGCATTTTCAAGAATCTTTGCATTTTCTTTTGCTTCACCAATACCCATGTTGAGTACGATCTTGTCAAGCTTCGGAACCTGCATTTTATTTGTATATCCAAACTTTTTTACTAATGCGTCAACGATTTCATCGTAGTATAAATCTTTAAGTCTGCTCACTCTATTGGCCTCCTTCCTTCGAATTAATCAATTACGTCGCCTGTTGATTTGGCAAAACGAACTTTTTTGTCGTTTTCAAGTTTAAAGCCAACTCTGGTTGCTTTTCCCTTGTGAACATACATTACGTTAGAAGCATCGATTGCTGCTTCTTTTGTAACAATACCACCATTCTGGTTTGCTACGGATGGTTTTGTATGTTTTTTGATTACGTTAACACCTTCTACAACCACTTTGTTGTTCTTAGGGTCAACTGAGAGTACTTTACCCTCTTTACCATTGTCTTTACCGGCGATTACTTTAACGGTATCACCTTTTTTAATCTTAAATGTTGCCATGCTGCACCTCCTATAATACTTCCGGAGCCAGAGAAACGATCTTCATAAACTGTTTCTCACGAAGCTCTCTTGCTACTGGTCCAAAAATACGAGTTCCTCTTGGAGTCTTATCATCTTTAATAATAACTGCAGCATTTTCGTCAAATCTGATATAAGAACCGTCTTTACGACGTGCGCCTTTAACCGTACGCACTACGACAGCTTTTACAACATCACCTTTTTTTACAACGCCGCCTGGTGTTGCATCTTTAACGGAAGCAACGATCACATCGCCAATATTTGCATATCTTCTTGTAGATCCGCCCATAACTCTGATACAAAGTAATTCTTTTGCACCTGTGTTATCAGCAACCTTAAGTCTGGTTTCCTGCTGAATCATGCTATATCTCCTTCCAATAAACTTCCCACATAGGGATGATTCTTATTATTTTGCTCTTTCGATAATTTCTACAAGTCTCCATCTCTTATCTTTAGATAATGGTCTTGTTTCCATAACCTTTACGGTATCGCCCATTTTGCATTCATTGTTTTCATCATGAGCTTTTAATTTATACGTTCTCTTTACGATCTTTCCATAAAGAGGATGCTTTACATGGTCTTCGATTGCAACGGTAATTGTTTTGTCCATCTTATCGCTGACAACTTTACCGGTACGAGTTTTTCTTAAATTTCTTTCCACGATTGATCTCCTTTCCAAATCTCACATATTAGTAACAACTTATTCAGCTGCATTAGCTTTCTGTGTGATTACAGTCTGAATTCTTGCAATATTTTTTCTAACTTCTTTAATTCTTGCAGTGTTGTCTAACTGATTTGTAGCGTTCTGGAATCTCAAATTGAAAAGTTCTTTTTTAGCAG
>CAYLSH010000144.1:0-2586 GCA_964386235.1 uncultured Lachnospiraceae bacterium
CGCTAAAAGCGACGCAAAAGCGGCGCTAGAGTTTCGCAAGCGAAACTCTTTTTCACTGTTAAATATTAAATTTCTCAATCAATGCATTCAGACTGTTTAAACTATCGGAACTTACGCGCAGATGCTCGTAACCTTCCGTGGTCTTTTCCACTGCCTTTCCGGACTTGTCCGCGATCAGGTTCACACCGTCAGCGGATTCGGTAACGTTCTTATTCACATTGTCCATGGCATCCGCAATTTCGTTGATCTTGATGTTAAGATCGGAGATCTCTGTGTAGATCTGCTGCATGGATTCTGCAAAAATCGCCGCATCGTTTTCGTATTGTTCGCCGATGGTACCAAAGGAAGCGTAGTCCTTTACCACGGTTTCTTCTAAGAAATTCATAATGACGCGGATACATTCGGTCATATTCTGAACGGTCTCGTTTACTTCTTCCACGATTTCGTTGATGCCATCCACGGTCTGGAAAGTCTGGTTTGCCAAAGCCCCGATCTCCGTTGCGACCACGGCAAAACCTTTACCGGCATCCCCGGCTCTTGCGGCTTCAATATTGGCATTCAGTGCCAGCAGATTGGTCTGGGAAGAAATATTGCGGATATCATCCGTCAGTTCGTTGATCTTGGCAACCACTTTGGAACGCTCAATCGCCTGTTCCGTCCGGCTCTTCATATCTTCATAGATGGACATTGCCTTTTCATTGGAGGCTTTGGTATCCTCGGATAACTGTCTGGCTCTTGCCATAATATTGTGGGATTCTTTTTGTTCTTTCTGGGAAAGTTCCTGAATATCCACGGCATTACGGGCAATGGCATCCGTATTTTCCACTACATGGGAAACGCTTGCAACCGTTTCCTGAATCGCTGTCGCAACCTGTCTGGTAGTAGCGGAGTTGTCAACGGCGATGGAGTTGTTTTCGCCCATGACATCATCTAACTGTTTCATATTGGCAACCAGGTTGTCCTTTTCCTGCTCCATGCTGCCAACCAGTTCACGAAGTACCTCACGCATATCCCCGATTGCCTTTGCCATCACACCCGTTTCGTCCTTGTGCTTCATCAAAGCCTGGGATTTACCGGTGTGGGTAAAATTAAGATGGGAGGTCTGTTTGATGATATTTGTCATATGGGTAATCGGTTTTGCAATCTGCCCGCCGATCAAAAATCCGAGCGTTGCGGCAACCAAAAATCCGACAAACAATCCGGCAAGAATCTTTGCGGAAAGAGAGTTGGCTGCGGACTGTATTTCTGTTTGCGGAGCCGTAATGAGAAGTTTCATACCATTTTTTAACTCCGTAAAGGTCATAGCCTTTTTTATGCCGCCCATGGAGTAGGAAGTAATGCTTCCCTGATTGGCGGGATCGGCAATAAATTCATTCACACCGGCTAATGCGCCGCCTTCGTATTCAGAAAGAGCGGTTCCGGTTTCTATGCTCGGATGATGAAGCACATTGCCCAAAGAACTGACAATAAAGGAGTAACCGCTGTCAAAAGCAGTGGCAGCATCCGCAAGAGAAGTAAGCTCACCAAAGTCAATGTCCATGCCGATGATACCTACGGATACACCATCCACATAAAGGGGCACAACATAGGAAATCATATATACATTGATATTTTCATTCAGATAAGGATCCATCCAGATCGGTGCCTTGTTTTCAACCGGAATGTAGTACCAGCCGACATGAGCTACATCGGAAGGATCATACATACTGAAGTCCGTCGGTGTTGCACTGTCAAAAGGGGACTGCGTATCATTTCTGGTTAAAAAGAGACCGGAAGTCGGCTTGGTATAATCCGGATTGAAGCGGATGTAAGCCGTAATGGTGCCGTCCGTATGTTCGGCAAAAGTAAAAAAATCATCCTTCAGTTCGTTGGTGTACTGGTCCACATAGGCAGGACTGCTCTTAAACTTGTTAAAATCAAGACGACTCAGCGCGATATCACTTAAGGTATCGACGGAGTGCTCAATCTTGGTAATCATGGAATTGATATCCCCCGTGGCAGCCGTACAGGTCATGACCAGTTCATTTTCCGCAGCGGTATTGGACAACTTTCTGGAGTTGGTAATACTCAGAAAACCGATAAATGACGCGGTAATCAAAGAACACAATACAATAGCTGCCGTTATTTTTCCTCTTATGGATCTCATAGAAAAACCCCCTTGTCTGTAAAATTTTCTTTTGTGGTGCATATTTTTCTATCAAGATAAATATAGAAATATAATAGCATTTTTCACAATTATTTCAATATATTTGGCAAATTTTTGTGTATTATTTTGCGATGCGATGCCTGATTTTTTTAAAATCCAAAAAACAGGGGAAATGCATCCGTTTTTTTTCTTGACATGAAAAAAAGATTCGTTTATGATGGAAAAACCAAAGAGGGAGTAGTTGCATGCTGCGGCATGTTCCAGTTTTCGTCAGTACGTCCAAAGGGACCGGAGGCTGGATGACGATTGTTAAACGAGACTTTTTGTGTACATATTTATTTGTGTACACAAAAAGTCTTTTTTTATGTAACAGGATATTTCAGAGAAATATCCTGTTACATAAAAAACACTCCGTGAGGATGCGCACGCTTTTGCATAGG
>CAYLSH010000145.1:0-1221 GCA_964386235.1 uncultured Lachnospiraceae bacterium
ATTATGTTAAAATTGACTGGATGGAAAGAGAAAACAATGCTATGATAGCAATTGTGTATGATCAGGTTGTTCGGGCGGTCATGAATGTGATTCAGAATGCCGTCGAACACACTAAAATAGACGGAATCATCCAAGTAGATGCAAAAGTGCAGGATAAACGGATTTCGTTCACAGTAGAAGATTTTGGAAGTGGATTTTCACAGGAGGCATTGGTTCACGGAACAGAACAGTTTTTCATGGATGATAATTGTACTTAAAAATTCGGAAAAAACCGGCGGAGCAAGGGTGGAAATCTTTTTTGAAAAAAAGGTAATGAGTTAAGAAGGTTTGGAGGCCTATAGAGCATATGTCTGCTAATGTTTTAAAGATAATAGCATTGATTGCAATGACCGTGGATCATGCGGGTCTTATTCTTTTTTCGGAATATGAATGGATGCGGATCATTGGAAGAATTGCCTTTCCCATATTTGCATTTATGATAGCGGAAGGATGCCGTTATACGCATGATCGTACACGATATTTTCGACAGATAGCACTTATGGGAATCGGTATGCAGATTGTGTACTTTTTAGCAACCGGCTCTCTCTTTCAATCCGTTTTTATTTCTTTTTCATTGGCAATCTTACTGATCTATGCAATTGATGAAGCAAAAAAAGAGCAGAAAATTCGGTATTGGATCTGTGCAGGAGCAGTTGCATTTGGTATTGTATTTTTGTGTCGTGGACTTCCGGAGATTTTGTATTACACGGATTATGATATTGACTATAATATTGTTGGAATTTTGATTCCGGTTGCCTGTTATTTTGTGACGCATAAACAGATGCGGTTATTGGTGTTTGCATTGTGTTTGGTTGCCTTGTCTGCTTTTTATGGAGGAATTCAGTGGTTTTGTCTTTTGGCAGTTCCGTTTATTGCCCTGTACAATTACCAAAAGGGGAAGGCTTCCATCAAAAACTTGTTTTATCTTTATTATCCCATTCACTTGTTGGTGATATATGTAATTGATGGAATAACAGAAATGTTATAGTATGCGCATGAAAGATGAGAAGAGAATTTATGAGATGTCATATGTGGGAGAGCGAGAAAAAATTTGTCATAAATAAATATGGATGTCTGATGCTTTTACTAGTTGTTTTTGTAGGATGCATGGGTGGTTGCAAGTCTAAAGCAAAAGAAAATGAAGTTACGCAACATAATTTTTTGGAGAAAGAAACTTCTTCA
>CAYLSH010000145.1:1321-2552 GCA_964386235.1 uncultured Lachnospiraceae bacterium
CGAAGAAACTTCTTCATTCGAAGAAACTTCTTCATTCGAAGAAACTTCTTCATTCGAAGAAGGGGAAGAATCAACGCAGCAGATGGATTCTCAGGAAGAGGCGGAAGTGACTTCTACACTCAGGCTGGTAATGGTGGGTGACATTTTATTACATACGCCTGTTGAAAATAGCACATTACAGGAAAATGGGAACTATGATTTTTCTGCAATTTTTCAACATACGGCGGATGAGATTCAACAGGCTGACCTTGCTTTGGTTAATCAGGAAGTTATCATTGGAGGGGCAGAACTTGGCGTTAGTGGTTATCCTTGTTTTAATGCACCTTATGAAATAGGGGATGCGTTGGTAAAAACAGGGTTTGATGTGATCTGCCATGCAACCAATCACGCATTGGATAAAGGAAAGAGTGGGGTGACAAACTGCCTCGCGTTTTGGCAGACACAGTATCCGGAGATAACTGTTTTGGGGATTCACGGTAATAAAGAGGATCAGGAGAGAATCCGACTATATGAACAGAATGGGATCCGTATTGCATTATTGAATTATACTTATGGAACGAATGGGATACCGTTGCCGGAAGATATGCCGTATGCGGTGGATCTGTTAGAAGAAGATCGTGTGATTTATGATCTGCAGCGTGCAGAAGAGATGGCGGATTTTACAATTGTATGTCCGCATTGGGGAACGGAGTATCTGTTGGATGTTTCCAATGAGCAAAAACGATGGTCCGCTCTTTTTGCAGAAAACGGTGCGGATCTTGTTCTGGGAACGCATCCCCATGTGATTGAACCGATAGAATGGGTGACGGATGATAAAACGGGGAATGAAATGTTGGTCTATTATTCTCTGGGAAATTTCGTCAACTGGACTTCCGAAAGTGGTGCGGGAATTGCGAACCGTATGGTTGGGGGTATGGCAGATGTTACCCTGATGCGGGATGAAGACGGCACCGTGCATATTTCAGAATATGGAATCAAAGCACTGGTTTGTCATTTGGAAGAGGGAATCAATGGCGTGACAACTTACTTTTTGTCTGAGTATCCGGCTGATTGTGCGCTTGAAAATAAGATTCGACAACAGGACATAACTTTTTCCAAAGACTATTGTATAACACTCTGTAATGATGTATGGGAAAATTTATGGGAATAATATTTTTATCACTCATTCGATCTTATGAAGGAGGTGGCAAAGATGTTTCGTATTGCAATATGTGATGATGATGAATATTTC
>CAYLSH010000146.1:0-2491 GCA_964386235.1 uncultured Lachnospiraceae bacterium
ATCCTCACGGAGTGTTTTTTGTGCAATAGGTAATTTCAAAGAAATATCCTATTGCGCAAAAAAATCAGCCGATCTGTTCATGCTTTCAGAAAGCATTCCGCGATATCAATATCTTCCGGAGTTGTTATCTTTATATTGCGATAGGATCCCTCCACGAGACGCACTTTTTTCCCCATCAGCGTCTCCACGACCATGGCATCATCCGTAATCAGGATTCCCTCTTCTGCCAGTCTTTTTTCTTCTTTTAACAAAGTAGTGTACGCATCTTTTATCAGGTCATACGAAAAGACCTGTGGTGTCTGAATCATCCAGACTAAGTCCCTCTTAGGAGTGGAAGCAATGTAGCCGTGCGCGTCTGCAATCTTAATCGTGTCTTTTACCGGCATAGCAGCCACACAGGCACCGCTGCTTTTGACTTCATCCGATAAACGCTGCAAAATTTCCTCTGTCACAAACGGTCTCGCACCATCATGGATGAAAATATAATCACATGCCTTTGCTGCCAATATCCCGTTTGCTACGGAATGATAGCGTTCTTTTCCACCCGGTACCACTTTCTTTACTTTATTAAAATGGAATCTGTCTATGATCTCCTTTTGACAATATTCTACATCTTCCTGTGAAGCCACCAAAATAACCGAATCCACAAAACTGTCTTCAAAGGCTTTCAAAGAATAGTATAAAAGCGGTTTGCCGCCAATACTGAGAAACTGTTTTTTCACTTTGCTGTTCATTCGTCTGCCGCTGCCGCCGGCCAGTACGATCGCCGTTGCTTTCATTATCTTTCTCCCAGTTTCAGATTGGGAACCGCATTCAGATCCCATGTATGCGTTATCCCTTTTTCATATTCATAATAAGCTGCCGCACCAATCATTGCCGCATTGTCCGTGCAAAGTATGGGCGACGGATGGTAAAACTCGATGTTTCTTTGTGCACAAGCTTCTTCCATGGCTGCACGAAGATGGGTATTGGATGCAACTCCACCTGCAATGGCAAATTTTTTAAAGCCGTAAGTCTCCAAAGCCGTCATGGAATGTCCGACTAAAACATCCACCACTGCTTTTTGGAAGGATGCCGCTACATCTGCCTGATTAACGGTCTCCCCTTTCATTTCACAGGAATTTAAGTAATTGAGAACCGCTGATTTTAATCCGCTGAAACTAAAATCGTACTCATTGTCCGCCACTTTTGCACGCGGAAAAACAATGGCATCCGGATTGCCCTCATTGGATACCTTGTCAATCTTAGGTCCGCCCGGATAACCAAGCCCGATTGCCCTTGCCACTTTATCAAAGGCTTCTCCCGCCGCATCATCGCGTGTTCTGCCAAGAATCTCATACTCCCCATAATTCTTTACTTTTACCAGATGGGAATGTCCGCCGGATACCACCAGACACATAAACGGTGGTTCCAATTCCTTATTTTCTATGTAATTGGCGCTGATATGGCCTTCTATGTGATGTACGCCAATCAGTGGTTTTTGTAACGCAAACGCAAGCGACTTTGCAAAAGAAACGCCCACTAAAAGAGCTCCCACCAGCCCCGGTCCGTATGTCACGGCAATTGCCGTAATGTCATCCCAGGTCATTTTTGCTTCCAAAAGTGCCTGTTCTGTTACCTGATTAATCTTTTCTATATGTTTTCTGGATGCAATCTCCGGCACGACTCCTCCATACAAAGTATGCAGGTCAATCTGTGAGGATATCACATTGCTCAGAACTTCTCTACCGTTTTTGACAACCGCCGCCGCTGTTTCATCACAGGAACTTTCGATCGCCAGAATCACAACATCCTGTTTCATTCCAAAGCCTCTTTTATTCCGTTACTACTTCTGTTTCTGTTTCGCTGACTACTTCCCAACCGTATAATTTCCAGCGTCCCTTATCATCCCTGCGCAGGATAAAAACGTCTTCCTGATTGGTTGACTTTTTATTGGTCTGCAGATAAAAAGTACCGTACAGCCTTGCACACTCACGTCCGTTTTCGTCAAAATAAACCACTTCCGTGCTGGATGAAGTACTGTAATTCAGGATCATGTTATTATTCTGAAAAGCAGCAATCTCGGATTTGAGGTTTGCAAAATACTCTTCTTTTACCTGATTATCCGCCAGTTCCTCATCAAACATTTCTTCCAGTTTCAAAGCAAGTGCTTCCACGTCCTCATCGGGTAGTTTTTTATTGTACAGACATTTGGTAATATCAAAATAATATTTTACCACTTCCTTGGGTGTGGGCGGGTAGTTGCGTTCCAGATCCCGCAAAAGCAGTTCCTGGGCGGCTGAAATAACCACATCATCTTCTGTCTGCTTCTTGTTAATATTAAAAATGTAGATAAAATACCCCACCACAAGAACAACCAGAATCAAACCGATAATGAATCCTTTTTTACCACTGAGTTTCACTTTGTTTTTCATAGGGATCCCCCTTTCTGCCTCTAGGTAGTGTCAAATTTACTACCTTATTTTTCTTTCTAAACCTTTATTTTCGGGAG
>CAYLSH010000147.1:0-2459 GCA_964386235.1 uncultured Lachnospiraceae bacterium
TCAATTTGCTTATGACTACCATTGCTGGCTTGTGTTGAACAATGCACTATTTTGGTAGGGTCATTCAGCGAAATTACGAAGCATTCTTTGCCGAAACAAAATCCGCTTGTGCTATGTTCTTCATCCATCGTTTTGATTTAAATATATAAACTCCCATGAAAACTCTCACATATTCTTCCAGTGAAAGAATAAAATATACATAATAAATTGGCAGCTTAAAGATATATGCCGTGATAACTCCTAACGGTACACCAATAACCCATGTACCAATCATATCAATTACCATAATATATTTTGTCTGACCACCACTTCTTAACACACCATTCCCAAGTACCATATTAACTACTTTACCACAAAATACCAGTGAATAAGCATATAATATGTAAATTGTAACCTGTCTGGTTTCTGGGGCTACATTATATAATTTTACATAATATCCCGACAGCATACTTATCAATATTCCTATTACAATAGAAGCAAATATTGTAATTTTCATAAATGTTACTGCTTCTTCATATGCCTTATCATTTTTTCCTGCTCCTAAAGATTCTCCAATGATAATTCCGGCAGACGCTGAAACGCCTGATAATGCTCCGATGGCAATGGTTTGAATCGGATAGGTAAGAGTCATTGCCGCACACGCCTCTGTTCCAATATGTCCATAAATGATTGCATATACATTTTCTCCAAGACTCCATAGAAATTCACACAACAGTATCGGCAACAGTACATAGCCAATCTTTTTTATAAATTCTTTTTCAAAACGAAACACAAACTTTAATTCAATTCCCTTTTCTTCCTTTGACTTTAAGAACAATATAATAATAATAGCTAATTCAACTACTCTGGAAAGGCTGGTTGCTAACGCCGCTCCTGCTACATTCATCTTTGGAAAAATTCCCACACCAAAAATAAGTAAATAATTTAAAATAGTATTTGAAATGACTGAAGCTGCACTGGCTAAGGTAGCCGCTTTCGCCAGTTCCATATTTCGTAACAGTGCCGAAAACATCAATGTTAGCGTCTGTGGAATAAATCCTAATGCCATAATTCTAAGATAAATAGCTGCCTGCTCTATTGTGGCCGCATCCTTGGAATACAGTCTCATAATCTGTCTAGGCAGTGCTATAGACAGCAGTATAAAGATAAGAGCAACACCTAACGAAAAATACAAATTACAAAAAAAACTGTTATTAATTCCTTCTTTGCTCTTATTACCTTTATATTGAGCTATTAAAATACCTGCTACTGTAACGATCCCTGTCATTGTCACAGTAAATAAAGAAATAAATTTAGCAGCAAGTCCCACTCCGGCAATACTGGCACTTCCTAAATTTCCAATCATAATTTGGTCTATCAGACTTAATGTTGCCTGCAAAAGACTTTGAACTGTGATAGGAACTGCAATTGTTTTCATACTTTGATAAAATTCTTTTTTATTCATAATTCTATCCCTCATTTTCTATTGTCTTCTATCCATTTTACTGCAAAATCAACAATTTTTCTCTGGCTCATACATACCGCCCGGGCATTTCCTATATTTACCCAGGCCACATCTTCTGTATCTTCAAAAGCTTGTCCAATCTGTTCAAAATCTTCTCCATCAACAACAAGAGTTTCGTAAGTTACCCACTCTCTTTTTCCGTTCACCATCATTGCACTGCTCTCCCTGCCATAATGTTTTCCCGGATATTCTGCTCTTACATCGGCAAGATGAATAGATGTGTTTTTATCGTATCCTACTCCTAAAAGAAGTACTTTTCCATCTAACGCATACAATTTTCCAAGAGGTGATTCTTCACCAAAAATATCACATAAATCATGATCTTTTAACAGATATTCTGCATTTTTCCCTATAGCTGCAAAAGAGCGTGCCGGATGACTGCTTCTCATCGTCCCTGGCCATTTTCGAAACATCTCAGCTACGGCACCCATGGTATTTGTAGGCGTAATATCTTTATCATATGCCGGCCAGTTGTCTCTGATAAGCTGCCACCATTCTTTTGGTTCTTCCCAATGCACACCCGCTTCAGGGTCTAAATTTTTCCAGCTCTGTGTAGGCATCATAATCGTTCCGTTTGCTCCTACCGTCTCTAGCAGTGCCTCAATCACAACCTGTGCTCCTCCACATACAAATCCCATACCTCTTAATGAAGTGTGAACAATAACATTATCCCCTTCCTTCAAACCAAGCTTTTGGAAGCCTTCTTTCAAATCTTTTTTCAATACAATTTTTCTCTCGTCCATATGTAGCCTCCTTATCCTTTTTATTTATACTCTCACATAATTGTTGATGGTCACATTCCCCCTTAGCTCAACACGTTTCAGATTGAACTTCTTTACAAACTGACATTCACTATATCCTTCTCCATCCACCAACGATACATTATCTTCTCCTCCAATGGTTGAACAATGCACTATTTTTGGAGGGTCATTCAGCCACTACATTTAGTATTTCC
>CAYLSH010000148.1:0-2385 GCA_964386235.1 uncultured Lachnospiraceae bacterium
AACCCACAACTAGCGCTTAGGAGGCGCTTGTTATATCCATTTAACTATGAGAACAAGTGGATGGGCAAACCGGTTTCACATCTATTGCATGTAGTTATGTTCTGATGGGTAGTTAATCCTGCCCTGTAACCAGATAACACCTTTAAAACGTCTTCCCGGCAACGGCTCACCATACAAGTCTATTTTATTAATGCAAACGGAAAATGTCAATTCATTACACAATAATTCCATTTTGTATAACTGCTCGTTGGTCATACTATTTTTTATCCGTTCGACGGATAAAATCTCTCCCATGATTGAATACTGATCACATTCTACGCCATAAGGCATAAAATAGGTATCAACGATGGTATAGATATCATTTTGCTGGATTTTTTTGGAAATGGATGTATACATATCCATGTCCTCCAGTGTAAGACTCTCTATTGCAGACTCATCCCCTCTTTTTGCCGCTTCCATCAACCGATTGCGGCTACTTTCCACTTTCTGTATTCTTCTGATGTCCCTCTCATCTTTTTTTAAGGGCATCATAATACTTCCCTTACAGGATAAAGCGGACAGTGTAAGGGAAGTACCACGGACCGGTAAATTGTCCGCATTTTTTATTTTCAGATAGGGGATAATATTCTGAAGATAAAAAATAAGTGTGATCCCTACTTTTATGTCATCGCATACACCTGCATAGGATTCTTTGTCCGCATGTCGTTCCACTGTAATATCTTCATAAGAAGTGATTCCATCACCTCGAAGGTAGGGAAAACTGTAATCATAGGAAAAACGATTCTGTTCATCGTATTCCCCACATACCGCAATTCCCATTCCTTCTGCAAAATCCTTGCAAAATACGGCTGTCATACAATCCTCATCCTCGCCTGTGTAGGCAGAAATCTTGGATGTGTAAGCTCTGTCCGTGGATTCCTGTACACAAATACGGATTAATTCTTCATAATCTTTTCTTTTTCGTATGGATGAAAATCCTATCGCACGTAAATATTGATGCAATGACTTCTTATGCCTCCCATTACAATGTCCGATTCCAATACTTCTTATTAATTAATCATAAGAATCTTAACGAATCTCTTTCATTCCACCCATGTATGGCTGAAGTGCTTCCGGAATCTTAACGGATCCGTCTGCCTGAAGATTATTCTCCAAAAATGCAATCAGCATTCTAGGCGGTGCAACTACTGTGTTATTTAAAGTATGAGCAAGATATTTTCCATCTTTACCATTGATACGAATCTTTAATCTTCTTGCCTGTGCGTCTCCTAAATTTGAGCAGCTTCCTACTTCAAAGTATTTTTTCTGTCTTGGGGACCATGCTTCCACGTCGCATGATTTTACCTTCAGATCTGCAAGGTCACCGGAGCAGCATTCCAGTGTACGAACCGGAATATCCAATGTACGGAACAGATCCACAGTGTTCTGCCATAATTTATCATACCACATCATGGAGTCTTCCGGTTTACAGATGACAACCATTTCCTGTTTTTCAAACTGGTGGATACGGTAAACTCCTCTTTCTTCCAGTCCATGTGCACCCTTTTCTTTTCTGAAACATGGTGAATAACTGGTAAGGGTGTATGGTAACTGTTCTTCCGGGATGATCTGATCAATGAATTTACCGATCATGGAATGTTCACTGGTTCCGATCAAGTACAAATCCTCACCTTCGATCTTGTACATCATGGCTTCCATTTCTGCGAAACTCATAACGCCGGTTACCACATTGCTTCTGATCATAAAAGGAGGTACACAATAGGTAAATCCTCTGTTGATCATAAAATCTCTTGCATAAGAGATTACTGCGGAATGTAATCTGGCAATATCCCCCATCAGATAGTAGAAGCCATTGCCGGCTACTCTTCTTGCGGAATCTAAATCAATTCCATTAAATTTTTCCATGATTTCTGTATGATAGGGAATCTCAAAATCCGGAACTACCGGTTCCCCGTATTTCTGAATCTCCACATTGCAGGAATCGTCCTTACCGATCGGAACGGATGGATCAATGATATTGGGAATTACCATCATGATCTTTGTTACTTCTTCCTGCAGTTTCGTTTCCTCTTCTTCTAACTGGGCAAGTCTTTCCGCACTCTTGGCAACTTCTTCTTTTTTTGCCATGGCTTCTTCTTTTTTCCCCTGTGCCATCAAGGCTCCGATTTCTTTTGAGATCTTGTTTCTCTCTGACCGCAGATTGTCGGCTTCCATTTGGGTTTCTCTTGCTTTTTTGTCCAGTTCAATTACTTCATCTACCAAAGGAAGTTTGCTGTCCTGGAATTTCTTTTTAATGTTTTCCTTTACTACGTCTGGATTTTCGCGTAAGAATTTAATGTCTATCATAATAGGCTCCTCCTAATTTAATACTTTTTCTATAAATAC
>CAYLSH010000149.1:0-2314 GCA_964386235.1 uncultured Lachnospiraceae bacterium
GTATTAGGTATGATCACCTGTATGACGGGCTTGACAGCCTGCGGTCAGGAAGCTAAGGACTATAGTGCAGATTACCAGGTCACAGATGATATGGTAGTTTCCTATGTAGAACAGGAAGTTTCCGGTATTAATTCCATCGTGGAACAGGGCGCACAGGCATATGTAGAAGAAGATGCCGTGATGTCCAATGCGGTTGCAGGATGGGAAGCAGCCATGGCTGATATGGGTGATTATGAGTCTGTAAGCAATGTTACATATACTGTTGATGAAGACGGTATCATGACAATTGACGCAGATATTAATGCAAGCAAAAGAGACGGAAAGATAGAATTTATTCTTGAGTACTCTGTTGTAAATAACTTTGTAGCAACTTCTGTTACTACCACACCAAACTTTACTTTTGGTGAATTAATGACCAAAGCAGCATTAAATACACTTATGGGTATGGGTACTGTATTCTCAGTGCTGATCTTAATTGCTGCACTTATTTCATGCTTTAACCTTATTCCGAAGATTCAGGCAATCTTTTCTAAGAAGGATAAGAAAGCGGAAACTGCTACGGACAATGCAGTTGCCCAGATCGTTGAGAATGAAGCGGTACAGGAAGAAGACGATCTTGAACTGGTTGCTGTTATTGCAGCTGCGGTAGCAGCAAGTGAAGGAGCAGCTTCCACAGACGGTTATGTAGTAAGATCAATCAGAAGAATTCGATAATTATTAATGATTCATAGGAGGATATGAAAATGAAAAATTATACCATTACAGTAAATGGCAATGTATATGACGTAGTAGTAGAAGAAGGTGCATCTACAGGTGCAGTAGCAGCTCCTAAGGCAGCACCAAAGGCAGCTCCGAAAGCCGCTCCGGCAGCAGCACCTAAGGCAGCAGCAGGTGCAGGCAGCATCAAAGTAGAAGCCGGTGCAGCTGGTAAAGTATTCAAAATTGAAGCAGGTGTTGGTACGGCTGTAAAAGCTGGTGACGCTGTTATTATCATCGAAGCTATGAAGATGGAGATCCCTGTTGTAGCTCCACAGGACGGTACAGTAGCTAGCATTGATGTAGCAGTTGGTGATGCAATCGAAGCAGGTGCAGTACTTGCTACATTAAACTAGTAGGTAACCAGAACCTTTGGGTTCTATAACATTAGGAGGTCAACGTAAATGGAATACGTATCAACTACTTTAAGCAATCTGGTACATCAGACTGCGTTTTTCAACCTGACGGTTGGAAACTATATAATGATTGCAGTAGCTTGCTTCTTCCTATACCTTGCTATCAGAAAAGAGTATGAACCATTACTGCTTCTTCCGATCGCATTTGGTATGCTTTTGGTTAATATCTACCCGGATATTATGCTTCATATTGAAGATTCATCCAATGGCGTGGGCGGTTTACTGTATTATTTCTATTTGCTGGATGAATGGGCAATCTTGCCGTCCCTTATCTTCATGGGTGTCGGTGCGATGACAGACTTTGGTCCGCTGATTGCCAACCCGAAGAGTTTCCTGCTTGGTGCAGCAGCTCAGTTCGGTATTTTCGCAGCTTATTTTGGAGCGATTGCTCTTGGATTTAACGATAAAGCGGCTGCCGCTATTTCCATTATCGGTGGTGCAGATGGTCCTACTTCCATCTTCCTTGCCGGTAAACTGGGACAGACAGCATTACTGGGACCGATCGCTGTAGCAGCATATTCTTATATGTCACTGGTACCGATCATCCAGCCGCCAATCATGAAATTATTTACAACGGAAAAAGAAAGAAAGATCAAAATGGGTCAGCTTCGTCCTGTATCCAAATTAGAGAAGATTCTTTTCCCTATCATTGTTACGATTGTTGTATGTCTGATTCTTCCTACAACAGCACCACTGGTTGGTATGCTTATGTTAGGTAACTTATTTAAAGAATCCGGTGTTGTAAGACAGCTTACAGATACAGCATCTAACGCATTAATGTACATCGTAGTTATTTTACTGGGTACATCCGTAGGTGCTACTACAAGTGCAGAAGCATTCTTAAATGCAGATACCTTAAAAATCGTTGCTTTAGGTCTGATCGCTTTCGCATTTGGTACAGCAGCCGGTGTATTGTTTGGTAAGTTAATGTGCTGGGCAACCAAGGGTCAGGTTAACCCGCTGATTGGTTCAGCAGGTGTATCTGCCGTTCCTATGGCAGCACGTGTATCTCAGAAAGTTGGTGCAGAAGCAGATCCTACAAACTTCTTGTTAATGCACGCTATGGGTCCTAACGTAGCCGGTGTTATCGGTACAGCAGTTGCTGCCGGTACATTCATGGCTATCTTTGGAGTATTCTAAGT
>CAYLSH010000150.1:0-2309 GCA_964386235.1 uncultured Lachnospiraceae bacterium
GAAGGTTAAAGAAATCTACATTATTCATATTATGCAATATCAGATTATTCTTCCTCATCCATACCCTCTGCTGTCGTATTTGCCATGGTTTTGTAACACAAAATCTTTTACTGATTAAGTAAAGATACACACCTACAGAACCATTATCAGTGTGCCGGCTGTGATCAAAATACAACCGATCAGGGATTTTGCAGTAAATTCTTCATGTAAAAACACAAAAGCTAATACCAAAGTGATAACCACGCTTAATTTATCAATAGGAACTACCTTGGAAGCATCACCCATCTGCAGTGCCTTATAATAGCAGAGCCAGGAAGCCCCTGTCGCGGCCCCGGATAGAATTAGAAACAACCAACTTTTTTTGCTGATTTCTGTAATTCCACTCTGCGCACTGGTAAGAAATACCATCCCCCATGCCATAACAACTACCACTACCGTCCTAATAGCGGTTGCAAGATTCGAATTCACTCCTTCTATACCAACTTTTGCAAGTATGGAAGTAAGTGCCGCAAACAATGAAGACAGCAACGCTAATATTAACCACATACCTTATTCCTCCGGTTCTCCAGCCTGCCATGTATCGCTGGGCGCACAGTTCCAAGTAATCTCGATTCCGTTAGAATATGCCACTATACTTCCCTGCTCATCGGTACGAAACACCTTAACACCCATACTGCGTAGATTATTTAAGGTTTCCGCATGCGGATGTCTATATGAATTTCCCTGTGCACAACTGATAATGGCATACGTTGGCGTTATTGCTTTTAAAAATTCCTGACAGGATGCCGTTTTGCTTCCATGATGTCCCACCTTATATACATCGCAGTCAATTTCCATCCCATTTGCCAGGATATCGGTTTCAGCTTCTTCCTCGCAGTCCCCTGTAAATAAAAATCGATTGTCTCCATTTCTTAACAATATGGCTATACTGCTATTATTCGGATCATTATAGACGGTATTCGGTGCAAGTATCGTAAAAACTGCATTTCCTAATGTATACTCATTGCCAACTGCCGGTGTCGAATATTGTAGACCTTTATAGTTGATTGCATTCATCAATTCCTCATAGGTTTTATTTTCTTTTTTAAAATCCCCTATAAATAGTGTATCAACGTCAAATTTTGAAATGATAACATCCGCACCGCCAATATGGTCCGCGTCCGTGTGTGTAAGTATGAGATAATCTAGTTTTTTAACATTCTGCTTTTTCAAATAATTCTGTACTGCCGTACCTTTACTGTTATCACCTGCATCAATAAGCATATACTTACCATCTGCTTTAACAAGTGTCGCATCTCCCTGTCCAACATCAATAAAATGAACCTCCATATCCGAAGTCACATCCGTAGGTTCCTCGGATGTGACGGCTTCGCTTTCTCTCTCAATTGCCGGTATATCAGTGTTTTCACTCGTTGGAGTACAACCAATCGCAACAAGCATGAGTACAAAGGAAGTCACACCGTACATCCAGCCTCTGATTTTCTTTGTCGGACTTTTCTCTTTCCATATTTTATCTATTAACTGAATCACTTTATTTCTTACACTCTACACACGTTTTCCCATTTCGTATGCTTCCTGCATATATTTTGTATCCTTTATTTCTCCTGCGTGATACACGCCGGTTCCATAAATAATGCCTTTTTCAACCGCACCATCCACACAATCCGCATAGCCTCTAAAGCATGCCAATGTTGTATCCATAGCACTTCTTTCTCCATCAGCCGCTGTCATGATGTAATACATTTCTTTATTCTTGACTTCCGTCCAGCGACATACACTTCGATCTATCACTGCTTTTAACTGCGCATCAATGGAATAGAAATAAACCGGGCTTGCTAAAACCAATACATCGCAGTCAATGATCTTCTGCATGATCTCTGCCATATCATCTTTGATCGCACAATTTCCGGTTTCCCGACAGGCATAGCAGGCGATACAGTAAGACACTTTCTTTTCCTGTACTCGTATCTTTTCCACTTCATTCCCTGCTTCCTTAGCACCACGCATAAATTCGTCACATAACAGATCGGAATTGCCGCCCTTTCTTGGACTGCCGGATAATATCAATACTTTCTTTGCCATCGCTATTCTCCTTAGAAATAATTCCTATCAGTGTTACACTTCTATTGTACCAACCGATAGTTACTATCGGTCAAGTGTCTACAGCCTGTCTACAACGCATACTAATATTCCTTATTTGTATGAACCCTATAGTAACTTTTATTGTTTTTGTGTTATAATATCCTAAATTCAATAATATTGTAACAGATTGAATCATCTATGAAAAGATTAAAAAACAGGAGGTACAC
>CAYLSH010000151.1:0-2280 GCA_964386235.1 uncultured Lachnospiraceae bacterium
AAATACATATCAAAATCATTTCAAAAATTATCTTGACATATCACCAGATTGCTCCTTCATTAGGAGATGAATAATACTCTTCTCCCGTATCCAAACATATCGCTGCGAGCCTGCCGCCGGGATAATGCGCTCCACAATCGATTGCTATATGATTATTTTGCCTGTAAATAAAGCCTGGATTCGGATTATCTTCGATTGTCTGTGTCGGAGTATGTCCCGTTATAACAAATGTGTCTTCGAAATACTTCAAATTATAATCCGCTCTTACCCATATCAGTTCATGGAGTGAATAATCTTCTATATCTTTTTCCGGCGAATAGTTTCCCAAACCTGCATGAATTAGAAGATAGTCCTTGTCATTAACCGATACCTCTTCATATATCAGGAACTCTTTTATAAAATCTATCACATCTTGTTTTGTTTCTGAATCCAGCTCTCTAACCTCATCAATAGTTGATTTACTGCCATTATATTGCCATGTCACAAGATTATCCAGCATTTCTTCATCTAGTTCCTCTATAGATATATCCGTGATTTCCTTAGTGAGAAATTCCAGGCATTCTAATGCCATAAGCTCATGGTTACCAACCATACATATGACATTTGGCATTTCCATAAGCTTTAGTATTATCTTAATTGGGTTCGGACCTCTGTCTAGAATGTCCCCCAGAATATACAATGTATCATCCTCTTTTAGTTGAATCTTCTGTAGTACTTCCATAAACATATCATACTGTCCATGAATATCTGACATAACATATGTAGCCATTCCAACCACCTCCAAAATATTTCATCCTACACCTCGAATAAAATATCTTTTTAATATATACTATTGCCTCCGAAAGATGATGATGCTGGATATTAAATCGATTAATATCTAGTACTCTCTTTTCAGAAGATGCAAACGTAAGCAAAAGACTTGCCTTATTATGTAGTTTTACCTCAATTAATTCATCTACCATAAATAATTCACCTTTCAGAAGAATAATATCGCTCACCCGTTTCAATACACAGACACGCTAATCTGCCCGTACCAAATCCGCATCCACAGTCAAGTAAATAAACATTTTCTTTTTGGTTATGCCATATTGATTTCTGATATTCATCCATATACAGATGCTGTTCTTTATTCCATAAGATATTTCCTGTTGGAGTATGTCCACACATAGATATATATCCTTCTATGCCATCAAGCAAGAAGGAATCATAATCATAGTTTCCCATTAGATAATATTCACTTGATTCAGGTACCAATGGATACGATGTCATTGCATGAGCAAACAGATAACGTTTATCATCTATTACCATATCTTTCTGTACAGGTAGTTTCATAATAATGTCGGCAAGATTAAGCATATCTACTCTGGTAAGTCGATTAACCATCAAATCAAATGTATTATATGAATAAGGCAACATTTTTTTCTGTTTTCTTTCTGATTTAGAAAAATAATCATATATGTACTTAGCAAGCCATTGATCATGATTCCCTCTAATCCAAGTCACTTTGCCTTGTAAACCCGAAAGGGTAAAATAAACTCCAACAGGATCCGGACTAACTCCCCCTCTGTCAAACGCATCCCCCAATACTATTAACTCATCATCTTGGGTAATCTTTATTTGATTCAAAATGCTTTGAAATTTTATTAATTCATTATGTATATCTCCCATCACATAGTGCATAATCTATAGCCTCTCTTTGTTGTATTCATGAACCCATACAATTGCTTCTAAAATTCTTATTCTTTCTTTGATACTATCCGCACGATTAGTAACATCTTCTAATCCGGTACTTTTTCTATTCGCTTGTTAATCTCGTCTTGATGTTCTACCGGAATAATCATTACTCCATTTCTCCCATAAATCGTTGGTTCTAAGCCCTTTTACTCAACTTAGTCCAATTCCACCAACCATACAAAGCATTGATAGTCCAAGCAACATACATTGCAACCATAGACCAATTACCAAGCATTAAGAACATAACTAAACTTGCACCGTCAATCAAAATCCAAATAGCCCACTGTTCACGATATCTCCATACCATAAGCAACTGTGCAATAACTGACAGTGAAATAGTAAAAGCGTCAAGATAAGATAAAGTGCTTCCAAGAATATTGTCTCCAAAATAGCCAAATGCCAATGTACTAATTGCCGTAATTATAACTGTTGCAACCCAATGCCAAGGTTTAAATTTCTTAGCAGCTACATATTCATTTCCGCTATCATCTTTAACCATATTCTTCTTCCAAGCAAATACACCAAAGATACAAACAACAAAGTAAA
>CAYLSH010000152.1:0-2211 GCA_964386235.1 uncultured Lachnospiraceae bacterium
GCATATCTTCTACAGGTAATACACGGGAAACAACACCCTTGTTACCATGACGACCCGCCATCTTATCACCAACGGAAATCTTTCTCTTCTGTGCAATGTAAATGCGGACTGCCTGATTTACACCCGGTGATAATTCATCGCCGTTTTCTCTTGTAAATACTTTTGCATCCACAACGATACCATACTCACCATGCGGTACTTTTAAGGAAGTATCTCTGACTTCTCTTGCTTTTTCACCGAAGATCGCACGAAGAAGTCTCTCTTCAGCCGTCAGTTCCGTTTCTCCCTTGGGAGTAACTTTACCAACCAAAATATCGCCGGCACGAACTTCTGCACCAATACGGATAATTCCGCGATCATCCAGATCCTTGAGTGCATCTTCACCAACACCCGGAACATCTCTTGTGATCTCTTCCGGTCCTAATTTGGTGTCACGTGCTTCTGCTTCATATTCTTCAATGTGTACGGAAGTGTAAACATCTTCCTGTACCAGTCTTTCACTTAATAATACGGCATCTTCGTAGTTGTAACCTTCCCAGGTCATAAAACCGATCAGAGGGTTTTTACCAAGTGCAAGTTCGCCTTCGCTTGTAGAAGGACCGTCCGCAATAACCTGTCCTGCAGCAACGCGGTCACCCTTAAAGACGATCGGTTTCTGGTTGTAACAGTTGGACTGGTTGCTTCTTGAGAACTTCGTCAGATGATAGGTCATCTTTTCTCCGTCATCACATGCGATACGAATCTCATTGGAAGAAACGTATTCTACGGTACCGTTTTTCTTGGCTACAACAGTAACACCGGAGTCAACTGCGGCTTTTACTTCCATACCGGTTCCTACTACAGGGGCTTCTGTCATCAGAAGCGGAACTGCCTGACGCTGCATGTTGGAACCCATCAGGGCACGGTTCGCATCGTCGTTTTCCAGGAAAGGAATCAGGGCTGTTGCCACAGAGAATACCATCTTAGGAGATACGTCCATGTAGTCAAACATAGCCTTCGGATATTCCTGTGTTTCTTCACGATAACGACCGGATACGGAATTTCTTACAAAATAGCCGTTCTCATCCAGCGCTTCGTTTGCCTGTGCTACATGATAATTATCTTCTTCATCCGCTGTCATATAAACAACTTCTTCTGTTACACGCGGATTCTGTGGATCGGATTTATCAATCTTACGGTAAGGTGCTTCCACAAAACCATATTCATTGATTCTTGCATAAGTTGCAAGAGAGTTGATCAGACCGATGTTCGGACCTTCGGGTGTCTCGATAGGACACATTCTTCCGTAATGGGAATAATGTACATCTCGAACCTCGAATCCGGCACGATCTCTGGACAAACCACCCGGTCCCAATGCAGAAAGACGTCTCTTGTGTGTCAACTCACCAAGAGGGTTATTCTGATCCATGAACTGTGACAACTGGGAAGAACCAAAGAATTCTTTTACAGCTGCCTGAACCGGTTTGATATTGATCAAAGACTGTGGTGTAACATCTTCTGTATCGTGAGTGGTCATTCTTTCACGAACCACTCTCTCTAAACGGGATAAACCAATACGATACTGGTTCTGTAACAATTCACCTACGGCACGGATACGTCTGTTTCCAAGGTGGTCGATATCGTCATCGTTGCCAATGCCGTATTCTAAATGAATATTATAGTTAATGGAAGCAAGAATATCTTCCTTAGTAATATGCTTCGGAATCAGTTCGTGGATATTGCGCACAATGGATTCTGCCAGTTCTTCCGGATTTTCTGCATGTTCTTCTAAAATCTGGGCAAGAACAGGATAATAAACCAGTTCCGTTACACCCAGTTCCTTCGGATCGCAATCCACAAAGTTGCGGATATCCACCATCATATTGGAAAGAACCTTTACATTTCTTTCTTCTGTCTGGATCCATACATAAGGAACTGCCGCATTCTGGATCTCGTCTGCCAGTTCAGGGGTTACTTTAGTACCCTGGGCGGCCAATACTTCTCCCGTTGTCATGTCCACAACATCTTCCGCAAGAACCTGGCCCCGGATACGATTGCGGAGCATTAATTTTTTGTTAAATTTGTATCTGCCGACTTTGGCAAGATCATAACGTCTGGGATCAAAGAACATAGCCGTAATCAGACTCTCTGCGCTTTCCACACTGAGAGGCTCACCCGGACGGATTTTTTTGTATAACTCTAAAAGACCTTCCTGATAATTCGTAGAAACGT
>CAYLSH010000153.1:0-2209 GCA_964386235.1 uncultured Lachnospiraceae bacterium
CGTATTACGAAGGGTAATCGTATACTCTCCGTTTGCGTTATTCGTATTGTTAATGATGTTGATCGCATCCGCATAGGTCTTTGCGTAGGTGGTAGCATTTCCTCCACTCGTTGTATCCGTTAAGAATACTTCCATATTGGACAGATCGCCGTTGTAAACGTAGTTGTTGGCGTCTTTGTAAGCCTTAATATTCTCTTTCAGGCCGTTCTCATCATTCAGACATCCACGTGCCAGGAAACGTTCTGCCGGTGCCGTCTTGGCAATCACCAGTGCCTTATCCGTGTATGTATTTTCGTCCTGAGGCCATTGTGTGGATACACCCGTCTTACTGTCGTAATCATACAATGCTACTCTAACCGGCGCGCTCACATCGCCTGTGATCGTCATCTGCGGTACACCCTTGGTATTCCGGATCGTACCGAGTATTAATTGATTGCTGGTACATTTGATACTGCCGATCGTAGTCTGCGCAAATGCATTCCATGCATTCGCATATCTCGTATCTGAACTACTACTTATCACACTACTAACTTCTGATTTTGCACAGGTCGTCAAACAAGCAGAATCCAATTTTAAGGTAGCTACATTAGTAATTCCCCCACTCATATTATAGCGACTAATAAGCATTTGCCCCAGCGTTACCTCTGTGGTTTTCTTATCGCCCGTGATGTTTTTCAGTCTGCCTTTTGTGTTCTCAATTCCAACGTTTACTCCAAGTAAGGTTACGCCATTAGTTGCATTCTCTACAGATGCGCTATTGCTTACACAGTTAATGGAGAAATCTTTTTCATTACATAGATTAACATCCTCAAATTCCACATAACCATTTACCGTAATATCTCCGGTAAAATTGATCCTTCCTCCATCAGATAAATTATAACTAGTAATGCAAAGGGACTTCATCTTGTCTTTTGCAGGAAGTGTCAGTTTACTTATTTTATTGGTATCCGTCACACAAGTATCTGTAACCTTACCAATCATAAATTTATACTCAGCATTCTTATCACTTCTCGCATTTATGTAAGCGGATGCCTGCGTCATATCCAGACAACTTGCCAGTGTCGTATTATTCTTCTGTACATATAACGCATTAGAAGCCGCCTCATTCTCCACCGCATACACAGCCCCATTTGCCCAGAGTGCATATACTAAAGCATCATTATCAGAAAGATTTTTAATCTCGGTTCCCGTACTATCCATAAAGGTAATCTTATCCAGATCCGCCTTCTTTACGGTAAGTAACCTGTTTGCATCCGCAAGTTTAACCTGTACACCGCTCATACTTGCCGGAGTCTTATAATCCGTTCTCGTAAACTGTGCCGTAACTATACCATAGGATTTTACATCGCCATTAATCGTCAGATCCTTGTAGGTCCATTTTGTTGTACAACTGTCATTTTGCTGACACATTGTGTAATCCGTAATAACTGCGGTTCCCTTCGTTTCCAGATCACACCCTGCATATTGCTTCACTTCGTCCACTTTCAGGTTACCATCAATGGTTAGTTTGGTATCTCCGCTGGAATTAGTTCCGACTCCATTAACTCTTAAACTTGCAAGATCCGTCACATCACCGGTTATCTTCAATGTTTGGTCATCCGAAACCGAAATAGAAACAGCGTTCTTCTTATTACCCTTGATACCACCAATCGCATCCGAGGTAATTCCAGCGAGATCTAACCTATATCCATTAGCATTGATAAGTTTTTCTTTTCCCGGATTACCTGCAGGATATAATCCTATCTCTATAAAATAAGTATCACATCCAAGGGAGAGATCATTGCTATAGTAAATGCCCTTACCCGCACTTGAGTAAATCGTTACATCACTTGCTTTCTTGGGCAGATTTACCTTCTCATAGGATGCTTTGGTATTACCTTCTGCGGGCTTGCCCACATTCTGCAATACATCAATACCATAATATTGGTCCACATTATTTAAGGCATCAATTGCCGCAACCGCCTCATTAAAGGAAGTATAGTAATTGCAAGGTTTCCCGCTATTATAGGTATACAATGCCACTGCCACTTCATCCGCATAATGCACCGTAATGTCATTGCCGGTCTTGCGAAGGATGTAACCGGTTGGGTTAGTTCGATCATTGCCCGGATAGACATTGCTATTCTTCGTATCCAGGCAGTACCCGTCTGCTGTAAAGGCATTCGCATCCGCTTTCTTCGCCGTTAAGAGTTTGTTGCTGATTGTAACT
>CAYLSH010000154.1:0-2194 GCA_964386235.1 uncultured Lachnospiraceae bacterium
AACGATTGAGAATTGTGATATCATTTATGAAGTGAAAGATGGAAAGATTCAAGTATGCAGATCATAAAAAATAAAGAAAAAGCGGCAAACATCATATTTTCTATTGGAATCTTATTAGAATTGCTGGTTATGATAACGGATCATGCCGGATTTATTACCCTTCCCTTCAGAGGCAGGTTTACCCATGTGGCATTTGCTTTGTTCTGCGTGAAAATTTTGTTTACACATTACACAGGGATGCAGTGGGGATTTATGGCTGTGTGTGGTATACTGGGTGCGGTATCGTATTTAACCTGCACAGATGAATATGTGATCCGCATGGTGGTGTTTGTTTTTGCAGCCAAGGATATTGATCTGAAAAAAGGACTGCGTATGATTCTGTATGGAATGACAGCGATCACGGCCCTGATTATCGGGTTGGCGCTTTTGGGAGTGAGCGGCGATATCAGCCAGACAGCACATTATGGAAGAGGAGATTTGGAAACGCGCTATATGTTAGGGTTTGCGCATGCAAATAATCTTCATGATGCGGTTTGGTATATATTGGCAGTGCTATTGCTGATCACGCATGAAAAATGGAGTTGGAAACAGTATCTCTTAGCCACAATCGGCAATATAGGATTGTTTATGCTGACAGTCTCCCGTAATGGGATGATCGCGGTGCAGTTGCTATTGACGGCTTGCTTTCTGCTACGATGTTTTCCGGCATGGAATCAGAAAAAATTTCCCTATATACTGGGCGGAATTGGTCTGGGAATCTGTCTGTGGATGACCTGGCTGGGAGGCGCTTACGGGGCGGTTGATAGTTTGACGGCATTTTTTGATCGATTCCTAACCGGACGGTTGGAAATGATATGGGAGTATGCCCCTGTTTCGGCGTGGAAGATTTTTCCGGAGGGCAGATCCCTTTCTTTTGTGGATAATGGATTTGCATCTTTCTTTTTTCATTATGGTTATGTAGTGGGAGTAATCTATATTCTGTTTTTGGCATATTTGTTGTACCGTCTTTACAAAAAACAGAATGGAATCGGATTGTGCGTACTTGTCACCACTATATTTGTGACATTTATTGAGACTACTTTTATTTTTAATACGTCCTTATTATGTAATGTGGCACTTGTTGTTGCCATGCTCTGTTGGAAGGACAATCAGGAGGCTTAAATGGGTTCTTTTAACCGAAAGACCAATTTAATACAGAGTTATTCGCTTATCGTGATCGATATCCTGTGTCTGCTTACGTCCTATTCACTGGCATTTTTGATTCGCTATCAGAAAACGGTAAAGATGGGGCAGGCGGATTTTGTGTTCTGTCTGATGCTGGTGTTATTTGCTGTATTGTATAGTTTTTTGCTGGATTGGAATCACTTTATTTTTAAAAGAGGCTATTTCAGTGAAATGATGGCAATCTTAAAGTACACCATCAGTATTGCGATCGCTTTTGGTTTTGGGGTATTTATCCTAAGACAGGGGGAGAATTTTTCCCGTCTGGTGTTTGGTCTGTTTTGTGTGTTTACGGTGGTTTTTACCTATGTAGCGCATATTGCTTTTAAAAAGTACCTCTATCTTTTTTATAAAAAAAGTACCGGTGCGGATCAGGTACTGGTGGTAACAAGGGAAGAATATCTGGAGGAAGTACTCCACGACATCAAAGAAGCGGCAGAGTGGAGTTATGATGTGATCGGGATTGCACTTCTTGATGAGGAAGTTTCGGCATCTGAATGGAATGGTATTCCGCTTGTTGCCAATGGCGCAGAATACCTGGATCATGTAAAACAACAGGCAATGGATGCGGCATTTATTTATCTGCCCGGTGTGTATGGAAAAGAGATGGAACATACCGTGGATGCATTTGAGACCATGGGAGTGGTCTGCTACCAGAGCCTTGGCAGTATCAGTTCAGAAAGAAATGTACAGAGCATTAGTTCTTTTGGAGGACACCTCGTCATCAGCCATGAAGTCAATGCGATTGATTACCGAAGACAATTTGTAAAACGGGCAGTGGATATTGTGGGATCGTTGGTGGGAGTTGTGATCACCTGCCTTGTATATCCCTTCGTGGCGGTTGCCATCAAACTGGATTCCAAAGGACCGGTACTCTTTAAACAGGTTCGAATAGGGAGAAACGGACGAAGATTTTATATGTATAAATTCCGTTCCATGTATGTGGATGCGGAAGAAAGAAAAAAAGAACTGC
>CAYLSH010000155.1:0-2151 GCA_964386235.1 uncultured Lachnospiraceae bacterium
CCATTGAGTATACTCTGGATGAAAGAATAGATACGGTGTGTGTGTCAAAGCCAACGGGTGGAAGTTTGCTTGAACGCGTAAAGCGTATCCGAAATTTGCGTAAAGTATTTGGGCAAAACCAAAATGCCCGGATAATTTCCATGGGAACTGTTGCGAATCTATTTACACTGGTATCCACTTTGGGATTATCCGGTAATATTACGATATCAGAAAGAAACGATCCTAATCGTTTAAATCATCGATCGATTAAAAAATATGAAATATGGATCCGAAATATTTTATATCGACGAGCAGACAAAGTAGTTTTGCAGACAGAGGAAGTATTGCAGTGTTTTCCGGATGCGATTAAGAAAAAAAGTGTTATAATTCCAAATCCGGTGTCGGCAGAAATGCCAATACCGGCACCAATAGAAAAACGGGAAAAAAGAATAATAGCTGTAGGAAGGTTGACAGAGCAGAAGAATCATAAATTGTTAATTGATGCATTTGCCGAATTCCACAGACAATTCCCTGAGTATATATTGAATATATATGGACGGGGTGAATTGGAACAGGAATTACAAAGACAGATAGAAGATTTACATTTGCAGAATAATGTGTCATTATGTGGATTTTGCAACAATATTTATGATATATTAGGAATGGGAGAAATGTATGTTTTGTCATCTGACTGGGAAGGTATATCGAATACTTTGTTAGAAGCATTGGCAATGGGGATTCCGACGATTGCAACTGATTGCCCGGTTGGTGGAAGCAGGGTATGTATTAGGAATGGAGAAAATGGATTTATTATTCCGGCAAATGATAAAGATGCATTAGTACAAAAAATGATGGAACTGGCATCGAATCTCGAATTGCGTAAAAGATTATCAAAGGAAGCAGTGCGTATACGCGAAGATTTTTCGGAGGACCGGATTGTTTCCCGGTGGTTAAAATAGATGTTTTATTAGTATAAGGAAAGGCTTTTGGTATGATAAAAGTTATTCATTTGATTTCTTCTCTGAATATGGGTGGTGCAGAAACCATGGTAAAGGATTATGCACTTCTAATGGACAAGAATCAGTTTGAAGTGCTTATTATTTCTTTGGACAGACACTATAACTCCGAAAATGAGATAATATTACAAGAAAAAGGAATACCGGTCATTTTTCTGTCAGAATTACGTTATCCGGCTGATAAAAAATTAAATATATTACAAATGGCAATTCGTAAATTTGCCCGTTATTATGATTTATATAAAATAACAAAAAATGAAAGACCGAATATATTACATGTCCATTTATATATTGGCATGTATCTTAGAATGATTCCCATCAAAAAATGGGGAATCAAGTTGTTTTACACGATTCACAATGTTCCGGAGCGTTTTTTTGATGCTTCCGGAAAGGATAGAGAAAAGTATGCAATGTATAGGGAAGTAAAACGGCTGCTTAAAAAGGAAGGGTTAAATCTTATTGTCCTGCATAAGGGAATGAATCAGCAGGTAAGGGATCTTTTTGCAACCAAAAGAGTGATAACAGTGAATAATGGAGTAAACTTAGATCGCTTCCACCGAGAATTGTATGATAGGGATGTCGTACGCCGAACACTTGCTCTTTCTGAAGACACATTGCTGATTGGCCATGTGGGCAGATTTCATGAGCAAAAAAATCATGATTTTATAATCAGAGTTTTTATCGAAGTGCAGAAAAGGAATCCGAATACACATTTGTTATTGGTTGGGGGCGGACCTCTGCGAAACCAGATAGAGCAGCAGATTCTTGATTTGAATCTGTGTGACAAAGTTACGATTCTGCAAAATCGTTCCGACATACCGGAATTAATGTGTGCTATGGATGTATTTATTTTCCCGTCGCGATGGGAAGGATTTGGAAATGTCATGGTAGAAGCACAGAGTATGGGATTACCCTGTGTAGTATCGGACAAAATACATGAAAATGTAATTGTAAATGAGAACGTTTCTGTTTTATCTTTAGAAGCACCTGTTGATGAGTGGGTACAGGCCATTTTGACAGCAAAAATAGCAGATGTATCCGAAAACATAAACCAATATGATATAAAGAATAGTGTAAAGAAATTAGAAGGTATATATTTGGATGAGGAGGAAAAATAGTAAATGCTTGCATTTGGCTATATATATATATTAATACT
>CAYLSH010000156.1:0-2146 GCA_964386235.1 uncultured Lachnospiraceae bacterium
ACCCTCAAAAAGGTAGACCCTCAAAAACTTTGAATACCCTTTAAGTATAGTTGGAACGGATATATATTTTTGTTGGGACAAACGTAAAATATATTGTTTTTTGTAATATGATTCGGAGGAAAGGTATGGCAAGAATTCCAATAGCAAGTACAAGTTATTTGTTTTTTATAAGAATCATGCTATAATGCAGTTGCTTAAACCGATTGTAACTATCGGTCAATAGTTATTTTGAAATATTGTAAAATGTTGGGACATAAGGAGAAGTACATTAATGGAGAAGAATCTGACCAGTGGAAGCATCTCTAAGAACATTTTGTTCTTTTCATTACCCTATCTTTTATCCTATTTATTACAGACGCTTTATGGAATGGCAGATTTGTATATAATTGGTCAATTTGGTACAGTCGCTGAGACAACAGCGGTTTCTATCGGCTCTCAGGTCATGCATATGCTGACGGTTATGATTGTAGGGCTTGCAATGGGAGCGACGGTATTCATCGGACAGGCGATTGGTGCAGAGGATAAAAAGAAGGTGGCAAAGGGAATCGGTAATACTGTGGTCATTTTTATGGCGGTAGCATTTGCTTTAACGTTTTTACTTGTATTGGTTGTGAAGCCAATTACGGCATGTATGTCCACACCAACGGATGCCGTGTCGGGGACTGTGAAGTATTTAACCATTTGCTTTATCGGCATTCCCTTTATAACCGCATACAATGTGATCAGTGCGATTTTTAGAGGCATGGGCGACTCCAAAAGTCCTATGTATTTTGTTGCGATTGCCTGTGTTGCCAATATTGTCTTAGACTATATCTTTATGGGTGCATTTCATTTAGGACCGGCGGGAGCCGCTCTTGGAACGACTTTGTCTCAGGCAATCAGTGTAATCGTGTCATTGACCATGATCTTGAAAAGAAATACAGGAATCCGTTTGTCAAAAAGTGATTTTATACCGGAAAGCAATACAATGAGCAGTATTTTGAAAATCGGTGTACCGGTGGCGTTTCAGGATGGACTGATTCAGATTGCATTTCTTATTATCACGGTTATTGCAAACCATCGTGGCCTTAATGATTCGGCAGCGGTGGGGATTGTAGAAAAAATCATCAGTTTTCTATTTTTGGTGCCATCCTCCCTGTTGTCGACGGTTTCGGCTCTGGGAGCGCAGAACATTGGAGCCGGAAAACCAAAACGAGCAACGGACACCCTACGTTATGCCGTGTTTTTTGCGGTTGCGTATGGTTTACTGGTTGTAGTCATAATACAATTCTGTGCAGAACCGGTCGTTGGATTATTTACGGATACTGCCACGGCAGAAGGAATGGAAGTAGTCAGATTGGGAGGTCAATATTTACGCGGATATGTCTGGGACTGTATTTTTGCAGGCATTCATTTCTGCTTTAGCGGATATTTCTGTGCGATTGGAAAATCCGGTTTTTCATTTTTGCATAATATTATTGCCATTGCATTGATGCGTGTTCCGGGCGTGTATTTTACGTCAAAATGGTTTCCGGACAGTTTGTTTCCGATGGGACTGGCAACGGCATCCGGATCGGTTATTTCGGCTGTCATCTGTGTGATTATCTTTTGCGCTTGTGTGAGAAGAAGTGCTTTAAAAAAAAGAAATGAGGATTAACGTGAATCTGATTAATGTAGAAAATCTTACAAAATCGTATACGGAGAGAAAGTTATTTGATGGAGCGGCGTTTTCTTTGCAGGAAGGAGAAAAAGTTGGTGTCATTGGGATCAACGGGACCGGAAAGACCACCTTACTGAAAATGATTATGGGTGAGGAAGAAACGGATGAAGGAACTGTAACCCTTGCAGGGCATGTGGTGCTTCGTTATCTGCCACAGCACCCGGAGTTTGCACCGGATAAAAGCAGTCTGGATTGTGTATTGGAAGGAAATGTGACGGATCAAAACCGCTGGTCGATTGAGAGTGAAGCCAAGGCGATGATGACACGTCTGGGGATTCAAGATTTTATGCAGCCGGCAGGAGAGTTATCCGGAGGACAGAGAAAACGGCTTGCGCTCATTTCGGTATTGCTTTCTCCGGCAGATATTCTTTTACTGGATGAACCTACAAACCATTTGGATAATGAGATGGCAGACTGGCTGGAAGATTATCTGAAAAAGTGGAGAGG
>CAYLSH010000157.1:0-2134 GCA_964386235.1 uncultured Lachnospiraceae bacterium
GATCGATCAGCTGATGAAGCTGCTCTACAGAAAGGCGATTGATGAAGGAAACCAGAGCCGCATTATTGAGAAGCGAATAATCGCCGGATGCCCGCGCTTGACGGATATGGTGGATGAGAATCAGGCCGAAAATATCGGCGGCGGCGTAGCCAAAGAAGGGCTGCTGAGAGTGAAGCTGATCGGCGAACAGCGCCTTGGCGAAGCTCCTTGCCATAAGCTCGCCCTCCTCCGCGCCGGAGGAGCAAAGAAGCTCCTCATAGATGTTCCAATGGGAGGTTTGGCTGCCATCAGCGGGGTCCGAGGACAGGAGCACGACCCGGTGCCCCCCGGAGGAGGCCAGCACCTGCTTTGTGAATTCGCCCTTGGGATCAAAGAGCAGGGCGATGGAGCCCGGCTTCAGCTGGCCGAGGAGCTGGTCGATGAGAAAGCGATAGACATTACTCTTGCCGCAGCCTGTGCCGCCCAGCAGCACGAGGCCGGTGGAGAGCTGGTTGAAGGAGATTTGCAGGGGAGGCTGGCCGCTGTGGCGGCTGGGGAAGACGATGCCTGGCTCGTCCGGCTCCACGGGAGGGGGCGCCGCTTGCAGAGCTTCGCCAACGAGAATGTTGCGAACGACGGGGGGATGAATCATCATAGTTCATTTTCCTTTCAATCAAATTCTTTCTGATTTACGGTTCTACTTCATAAATTAGGAAATCGAAACAAAGGCCAAGGGGAAATTCTGCAAAATTCGCCGAAAACGGGAGATTATTCGTGCTATTTTCCGGGAGGTATGCTATAATGATGTCGAAAAAGAGGAAATGCGGGAGGCTGAAGCAATGGGAAAGCGCAGCTTTGAACTATTTGAGATGGAGCTTGGCCTGCTTCCGATGTTCGGGGCAATCAAGGCTGATAATGGGGTACCGTTCGAGTGCAAGCTTAGCTATGAGAATTCTCTCATGCTGCGGCGGATCAGAAAACGCAACACCGTCTTCTTTGACCAGCTTACGAAGGTTGTTAAGGCTCCGTATGATATGAGCGATGTTCGGATGGACTTTCTGTACGATGCGATTCTTGTGAATTTCAGCTTCCTTGCGGATGAGAAAAGCTCGTATATTGCAACGGGAGACGAGGAGCTGGTGGCCGTTGACAACCTCAAATTGATGGAGCTTCTGTATTTTAAGGGCTTCACCATTACCGGCGTGCCGAAGCGGGAGGAAAAGACCGGGCTTCGGCCGGTAAATAAGGAAAACAGCCCGGAGACCGAGAACGTTCACTACCGGGCCTTTGTGGCGTCTGCCTCCATGGCGCGAAAGGGGCAGCTGCTGTTTGTCAATGAAAAATACGATAAAGAATTGATGGAGCGGCTTACGCTGGGCTTTTATTCCCGGGACGAAAACGAGCATCGGCTGATAATGCCGACCCGGGAAACGGTGAAAGAGGAAGAGGCCTATTTTCAAAAGGACTTCAAGGTGCCCGCGGCCAAATTCTTCGCCTATCTTGGCTTGACCCTCTCCGACGGAGTAAGCATGGAGGAGCAGAGCTGTGCCTGGAAGGAAGAATATAAGAAGACTGCCGAGCTGCCGATGCTCAACGAGGAAACCGTTTTTGTGGCCAGGGACTGGAAGCTTCCGGCCAGGGAATATTATGAGGCGCTGGGCGATTATGCCTGGGTGATCGAGCCGGAGAAGAATCCGCTGCCGAAGAAAAATCGTCTGCAATGGTTTTTTGAGAAATTTCCCTCCGGGCAGCCTGCGGAAGATGAGGATCAGGGCGCGGCGGTTGACCGGTGGAGGGTCTGCGTGACGCAGGAGCTGAAAAAGCCGCCGGAGGAGCTGGCCTACGACGGGATGCTTTCCGAGACGGTTTTGCTCGAGTCCAACAGATTTGGCTATATCTGGGCGATGGCGCTGCTGTGCAGGAGAGATGGCAAGCAGGGAGAAAGAGCGCAGGGCGGCGAGCTGAGTCAGGCGCTGGAAAAGCTGTTTGCGGAACTGAAGGAAAACAAAGAGGAAACCTGGAACACCCTGAAAAACCTGTTTGACGATCGGGAACGATTCTGCATTGCGGTGGACGGAGACGGCAAATCGACAGCCACCCATGGCGGCCAAAGCATATGCTTCGGCTTTGAAACGGCGGCTTCCAAGACGTATTG
>CAYLSH010000158.1:0-2125 GCA_964386235.1 uncultured Lachnospiraceae bacterium
TAAGCATCCAATTCTTCCTGACGGCTTAATGCCTGTGTGTCCACATTTTCATAAATATAATTTAATGCTGATTCATAATAAGCAATGTTAGCCATATAAGTATTCAGGCGATTCACGCTTGGCAAAAGACGCATGGCAGCGAGCGCAAAAGCAGAAATAAGCGGAAGCAGGGATGCCATCTCCACTCCTGCTGCCATGGAAAATCCCACATACATAAGAATCCCCACGATCGCAACCGTCTCAATCAGCAGACGCGGTAAATTCGTCAGCACATTGTTTTTCACCTGATAGTCCGCATAAGCAGAGGCATTCATACGATATCTGTCCGTAAAATAATCCGCCTTATTATGCACCTTAACGTCTTTTATCCCGGTCACAGACTGCAAGATCCACTTGTATAAGCCCGCCTGTTCTTCTCTTGCCGCTTCGCCCACCGCATTCAGTCTCGGTTTTACTACTTTTGTCACAAAAATAGTCACAGCCAGCAAAAGGCCAACGATCAGAAGCATCATTTTAAAATCCATTACCAAAAGGAAAACTCCAAGGCACACAGAAACCACCAGTTCTGCCGCAAAATTCATGCACTGCAAAAGAAGATTGAATATATTATCCATGTCTCCGTATATGGTTCTTAAAATCGTTGCCGTCTCTGCGTAGAGATAATACTCGTAGGGACGGTGTAAATATTGCGACAACAAATTGGTCGTACACCGGCACCGGTTACGATTCACAAAACGTGACTGTGCATAAGTGGAAAACAACAAATAAATTGCCTTGAATACATACATAAAGATTAATGCCGCCAATAACAGATAAATGAATGCATTGACATCTTTTAATCCCAGCAGATCCATGAAATAAATGACGGTTTGATCCGAAGCAAAACTTTCCCGATCCAAAATTGCCGACAATAACGGAAGGATTAAAGAAACTCCTGCCGTTTCCAACAGTCCGCCAATCAAAATGATCACTAACAGACCAACTATCTTCATTTTTTGTTGTTTGTCCAAAATAGCGGACAGTTTTTTTAACATCTCTTTTGACATATATTTCCCTTATTTTCTTCTATACTCTGTTGATAAATCCTCTATTTCCCAACCTTACGCTGCACGCTTTTTAAAAATTCCTGACGAATGGTTCTTTGGGTTTTTTTATCCGCATGCCGGTAAAGATATATGATCTTTTTTAATGTATAGGGGCTTCCTGTTTTGAAATAATTCTTAATATAACTGTAAATAATCCCTGTCCATTGCAACGAGTAATCAATCTGTCCCTGAAAATACCGGTTCAACATTTCTACATGATGTGCTTTTGTAAACAAATCCAGTTCCAGATTGCTGTTGGTCAGGTTACGGCCATTTTGGGCATCCGCATCAAAAAATCGTCTGTACGCACTCATCGTGTCCGGTAAAATATAAAAATCACCTCTAAACAAGAGCAGCGAAAGAATCGTCTTATCCCGAATCAGCCTGTCCGCCGTATAGATAATGGAATAATCGCTTCCATCCCGAAATATATTACGGTAAAAATGTGTGCCCGTCTGAAAAATAAATCCATTTCTTAAAAAATCATCCAGAGTAAAGGATCTGTTAAAGTATTCCTTTATTTTTTGATTGTCACTGTTTTCTATTGTCTGACCCGTTTTATCAATGATATCAAAATCATGTGAAACACCGATATATTCTTCATGCGTCTCTAAAAAATCATATTGTTTTTGTAGTTTCAGCGGATCCGTCCAGATGTCATCCAGTTCCAGCGCAGCAATATACCGTCCTCTCGCATCCATGAATAATTCATATTCATTTTTGGTTGCTCCAAGATTCTTATCCCGATAATACATCTTAAACCGGTCGGGATATCTCTTCTCATAGTCCTTCAAAATATCCCTTGTCCCATCCGTGGAACAATCCTCGCCAATCAGGATCTCATAAGTAAAATCCGTCTTTTGCATTAAAATGCTGTCAAGTGCTTCCCGTATATATTTTTCATGGTTGTAAGTAACACATATTACCGATACTGCGATATTTTCCTTACCCACTTTATACTCCATTCCTATGTTACGATCATATCTTTCCATTCTCATGTAAAAGCCACTGCTCAAACATCAGAATATACCAGATCAGAC
>CAYLSH010000159.1:0-2122 GCA_964386235.1 uncultured Lachnospiraceae bacterium
TTCCTTCTTACTTAATCAAAGCTGGTGATGTGATCGAAATCAGAGAAAAATCCAAATCTTTACAGAGATATAAAGATATCGTGGAAGTAACTGGCGGAAGACTTACTCCTGAATGGATGGACGTTGATATCGATGCATTAAAGGGTACAATCAAGAATCTTCCTTCAAGAGAAATGATCGATGTACCGGTTGACGAAATGCTTATCGTCGAATTATATTCTAAGTAATAATTAGGTGGTAATCAAGCAGTAGGTATAGACGTTGTATTCATTAAAGGAGGGTATTTGCAGTGTTTGATTTTGAAAGACCAAATATTGAGGTTGCAGAAATCTCTGAGGACAAGAAATACGGCAGATTTGTAGTTGAGCCTTTAGAGAGAGGTTATGGTATTACACTTGGTAATTCTTTAAGAAGAATTATGCTTTCTTCTTTACCGGGCGCAGCAGTGAGCCAGGTTAAGATCGAGGGTGTATTACATGAATTTAGTTCTATCCCGGGCGTAAAAGAAGATGTGACTGAGATTATCATGAATATCAAGAGTCTTGCGATCAAGAATAGTTGTGAGACAAATGAGCCTAAGACCGCTTACATCGATTTTGAAGGTGAAGGTGTGGTAAAGGCAAGTGATATTCAGGTGGATCCGGATATCGAGATTATGAACCCCGACCAGGTTATCGCTACATTAAGCGGTGGTAAACTGTATATGGAACTGACCATTACTAAAGGTCGTGGCTATATTAGTGCAGACAAGAATAAGAGCGCTGAATTACCCATCGGTGTAATCGCAGTAGATTCTATTTATACACCGGTTGAAAGAGTAAATATCACGGTTGAGAATACCCGAGTTGGACAGATCACTGACTTTGATAAACTGACATTGGATGTTTATACAAACGGAACATTGGTTCCGGATGAAGCAGTCAGCCTGGCAGCAAAGGTTCTCAGTGAGCATCTGAATCTTTTCATCGATCTTTCTGAAAATGCCAAAACAGCAGAAGTTATGGTAGAAAAAGAAGATGATGAGAAAGAAAAAGTTCTTGAAATGAGCATTGATGAATTAGAATTATCTGTTCGTTCATATAATTGCTTAAAGAGAGCCGGCATCAACACGGTTCAGGAATTAACCAATAAGACTCCTGAAGATATGATGAAGGTTCGTAATCTTGGACGTAAGTCTTTAGAAGAAGTACTTGCAAAATTAAAAGAACTTGGACTTCAGTTAAATCCAAGTGAAGAAAACTAAACCCGACACGGTTGCGCCTGGCGTGACATGACGGGACAAAGATTTGTAAGTGACCGGATCTTGTAAATCCGATGTGTTTGGATCCGGAGTAACTATTCAATGTGGGTGACCACGCACCGTTTGGCTTATAAGACCAAAGAGCATAGCCGGATGAGAGCCCAAAAGGCAGAATGGAGAATAAAATGGCACAGTACAGAAAATTAGGAAGAACATCTGATCAGAGAAAAGCAATGTTAAGAAGTTTAACAACTGCTTTATTAGCAAATGGTAAGATCGTTACAACGGAAGCAAGAGCAAAAGAAGTAAAGAAACAGGTTGAAGGTCTTATCGCTTTAGCAGTAAAGGAAAAAGACAATTTTGAAACTGTTACGGTAAAGGCTAAAGTTGCTCGTAAAGACAAAGATGGCAAGAGAGTAAAAGAAGTTGTTGACGGTAAGAAAGTTACTGTTTACGATGAAGTGGATAAGGAAATCAAGAAAGATATGCCTTCCAGACTTCATGCAAGAAGACAGATGTTAAGAGTTTTGTATCCTGTAACAGAGCAGGCTGCAAACGGAAGAAAGAAAGATGCAAAGAAAGTTGATCTTTGCGCAAAATTATTTGACGAGATCGCACCTAAGTATGCTACACGTAATGGTGGTTACACAAGAATCATCAAGATCGGACAGCGTAAAGGTGACGGAGCAATGGAAGTTGTTCTTGAATTAGTTTAATAATAACAAGGGCCGCATGAGTTTCATGCGGTCTTTTTTCTTAGAAAAGTGTATGTCATGTTCCATGTGGCGTACACTTTTTTGATAAGTAATTACGGATAATCAAAGTTTTTGAAGGTTTGCCAATCTGTTTGAGGCTTAGTCATGAGGGGCAAGCGTGCGCGGC
>CAYLSH010000160.1:0-2095 GCA_964386235.1 uncultured Lachnospiraceae bacterium
GGTTATGCCTGAGAAAATTACGGAATATGATCCGGAAAATATTCATATGCTTGCAGTTGCGTTATTGGCACCCCATCATGGATACGAGCGAATTATCAGAGGATTACATTTATACTACAAAAATGAATCATCCAGAAAAGTATATTTTCATATTGTTGGAAATGGTAGTGAACAAAAGAAGTATAAGAAATTGACAAGACGGTTGGGACTGGATAAATATGTCATTTTTTATGGGGAGATGAGAGGCGCAGAACTAGATGAATTGTACAGAAAAGCAGATATAGGAATGGCTGCCTTTGGAGTATATAAGGATGGATTCTCGAAATTGAGTACATTGAAAGCAAGGGAGTATCTAGCTAAAGGATTACCTGTTGTATTAGGCGCAGAAGACAATTTGTTTAATGATAGTGAGTATGGATTGACATTTCCTAATGATAGTAGTGTAGTTGATATAAATAGAATAGTGACATTTACCGATGGGTTGTATGGCGCATCCAATAAAAAAGATGTTGCATCAAAAATTAGGAAATTTGCAGAGTTAAAGGCAGATAACAGAATTACACTAAAACCTGTAATTGAGTATATAGTAAGTGGAGAATAGACGGTATGAGATATAATCTGCAGGAAATTATCGGAGAAACATACAATTATATGCGCGGACAGACCTTAGGACAACTAAGAAAAAAAGGGGCTGTTATCGGAGACAATGTTTCCCTATTAGGTTCGACTATTGACATGAATACGGCATGTTTGGTTGAGATAGGAAATAATGTGACGATTACTAATGCAACGATACTTGCACATGATGCGAGTACAAAGCGGTTTCTGGGTTATACAAAAGCTGCAAAAGTAAAAATTGGAGATAATGTATTTATTGGGTTTGGAAGCATTGTTCTGCCGGGAGTTACCATTGGTAATAATGTAATTGTGGGTGCGGGAAGTATTGTGAGAGAGAATATACCGGATGACAGTGTCGTAGTAGGTAATCCTGCAAGAATAATATGTACTGCTGAAGAATATCTGGATAAAAACCGAAATCGTATGAAACATGCAAAAGTATATGAAAAAGCGATTGAAAATATGACAGAAGAAGAAAGAAAAAAAATGGTTTCGGAGATTGCTGATAAGGTTGTATATGAATTATGAGTGATAAAACGATATGTAAGAGAAATTCATCTTTAGAGATGCTAAGAATTATTGTTGCTCTCGGGGTAATTGTTTTGCATTACAATAGTTATGCAAAACAATTCATAGTGGAGGGAAGTTGGACAGAGTATTATTTGTGGCTAACAGACTGTTTATTTGCCTGTTCGGTAGATGTTTTTGTGTTAATTTCTGCTTTTTTCCTAAGTTCTACTTATAAGAGAAATAGTAAAAAAATTATTGAATTGGTCGCGCAATTCGTACTCTTCAGGATAGGATATTATCTAGCATTAACAATAACAGGAGATTTTGTTTTTGACCTTGATACATTTATCAACTTGCTTCTTCCTGTCAACTATTTTATAGTTCTCTATTCTGTTTTATATGTGATATCTCCGTATATTAATATCATAATTTTTGAGTTGAGTGATAAAGAATTTAGAAGATTGTTAGTTTTGCTCGTGTGTCTGTTTTCTATAGAAACTTGGATTGTCGATGTGCTATACCGTATAAGTGATAAAACATATGATGGATTAAGTACTGTTGGCTTATTAGGAAGCCAAAATGGATTTACTATTGTAAATTTCGTGCTTCTTTATTTTATAGGTGCGTATATTCAAAGAAATTATGAAAAGATATGCGAAATTAAAACCGTAAGAGTATTGAGTGCGTTGATTTTAATTTGGAGCATTATGTTCCTATCAATTTTTGCTCAAAAAAATGGTATGGATTTAGCAGTTCAAAATTATAACAGTCCATTTGTTATAGTATTTGCAGCTGTAGTAATGATATTTTTTTTACGACTGAAAATTGATAGTAAAATCATAAACGAGTTGTCAAAAGCAACATTTACCTGCTATATTGTTCAAAGTATTTAAAATGATAAGTAGTGTTTTGCATTTTTGAATTATTAGCACAGTTAGAAGGGAGCATTAATGCAAGAAAAAAAGAT
>CAYLSH010000161.1:0-2094 GCA_964386235.1 uncultured Lachnospiraceae bacterium
CGGCTCAACAGCAATCCATTATTTACATCATAAGCTTGATTTTCTCTTTTTTCCTTCAAACACCTTGCACATTCCTTAATATGAGAGGCAACAAGTACGGTATAAGCCAGTTTTTCAGCATAACATATTTGTCTTCCATAGATTTTCTCAGATTCCAGCTTAAGTTCCTCCTTATAGATTCTATGTTTTACTGCATCTCGCTTATACGTTGCCGGAATACTTTCATCACCTAATATTCGCTGAATTTCCTCATCGTTTTCAAAAGTAAATACTTTTTTCTTGCTTAAATATTTGAAATCCACAAAATGATTTAAATAGCTTGTCATATGACTGAACTGAATCTTCTTTCTAGCTACAAATCCATTTGCAAGAAGTTCTTCATATTTTTCAATTAATTCATCTCTTTCTAAATAGCCGCGTTCTATGGAGGATATATCGGTTCCCATTAGCGCTTTAATGTCCTCTTTTGTAAGATACCTATTAAATTCCATTGTACGTAACAAAAACTGTACCTCCCCAAAACTTCTATTATCTACAGTAGTTGCAGAAGAAAAAGAAGCTCCTTCATAAAACATTTTAGAAAAAAGAACTTTCTTTTCCTGTTGTGTAATTGCCCGAACAAAGCGCAGAACTAATTTATTGTACCCCGACAAGAACGGGTATATAAATCCAATCTTAACATACTGATTTATCACTTTTCTAGCTGATGTTCCAGCTGATTTTGATGTATAATTCATATACGAAATAATTCTCTCAACCAGATTGTCATACAAATCAGAGCCACGAAAATATGATTTAGAACTGACCATTCCCTTTTTCTTGTTCCATTTTTTTATTGCTTTTTTATTCATATCTATATAATCTACAATTATCTTCAGACAATCAGTAAACTCTTTTGAATATATATCAGTAAGTCCTGCCGTCATTTTCCAATATTGATCATATATCTCTGTCTCCGGTCTAATTTTTGTATTCCCCATCTATGCCTCCATCTCAAGGATAAATAATAACTCCTTGCTTGCATTCTTGTTTTCTTTTCCAGTCACCTGATAATTATGCTTTTTTTCCTTAATTGTAACTTTTCCATACTTCTTAAGCATTACTTCAATCTCATCTGGACCGGGCTGAACACGTGTATTTTGACTCACCACTATGTATCGTGTTTTTCCTACAAGTTTTTTTATCAGCTTGTCCATATTAGCAAGAAAAGTTGTCTTCTGTGTATAGTCTATATGTTTCCTCTTCTTGTCAAACATTTCGTCAAACATACCATAGAAAGCATCATAATTATTCATTGTCGATGGATACGGCGGATCCATATAAACCACATCTACAAAATCTATTTTCTTAACCATATCGGATGCATCACAGTTATATACCTTACATTCCTCTTTATCGAAAACAGCTTCATTATATGCATCAATATTCTCACGCATATGACTTTCAAACGTTTGATTATGATATGCTCTTTTTCGTTTATACTTCATATAGCTATAGTCTTCGTCACGTAACTTCTGAATTTGTTCCCAGGGCACATTCATTCTCGAATACGGAAGTTTTCTTATCATTGCTCTACGAATCAAAGCAAGCATCATATACTTCTCCGCCCCCTTCAACTTTTCTGCAATGGCAACTAATTTACTTAACTCCATCACTTCTTCCGTATAATACAAACAATCTGTAAGAAAAGAAAACTTCTCCGATAATTCTTCTACCCTTTTGTCACTTACCTTCTTATCAAATACATTTACCGATAATTTCGTGTCCGAATTTTCTAACAATGCTTTTGCAATAACATAATCTGCATATAATATGTCATTTGCAAGAACCGAATATCCGCTATTCTTCAATGCATATGATACGGAACAACCACCTGCAAATATGTCTAATACAGTTCCACTTTTAACTGGCATCTCCTTTATTATCCAATCAACCAACTTCTCTTTGTTTCCTATATAGTTTACCTTCGGATACTTCGCCATTATCCAGAGCCTCCTCTACCTGCAAAGCAATCTTATATGCCAACTTCGGCGGCACAGCATTGCCTATCTGTTGTTGAATTTGAATAGATGCACCTTCAAAAATAAAATCATC
>CAYLSH010000162.1:0-2000 GCA_964386235.1 uncultured Lachnospiraceae bacterium
CTGCGGCAATTAAATGTTACCGCAGTATACCAAACCTTTTAAGGAGGTAATAGCAAAATATGAAGTTTACCAAAATTCCTGAAACCGCATTTAAGGAAATTGTTTTGAATGCCGGTGTGCTGCTCAGTAAGTTTTCCCCTTCCGCAACACAGGTGGAAAACGAGAATATTATCGGTGCTACCACCGGCGGCCTGAACTTTTCCGCAGTTCCTTCCTATAACGACTTCGGCGAGGATATCGACAACTGTCCCAAGAATATGAAGGAACTGAAAAAGCTGGATACCTGGGACGTAAAACTTTCCGGTACGTTCGTCACTGTGACCACCCAAAACGCCAAGTCTATGATTGCGGCTGCGGATATCGGGACAAGCGATACCACCAAGATCACCCCGAGGAATGACCTTGCGGATACGGATTTCAAGGACATTTGGCTGGTTGCCGATTACTCCGACAAAAACGGCGACACGAATGGTGGATATGTTGCAATTCACATGATGAACGCACTTTCCACCGGTGGTTTCCAGATTCAGACAGGAGATAAGAACAAAGGCAATTTCTCCTTTGAGTACACCGCTCACTATTCCATGACCGCCCAGGATACCCCGCCTTTTGAAATGTACATCAAGGCCGGAACGGACGAAACGTAAGGAGCTGCCATATGCGACTTTCTGAAATTAAGGGTGAGCGCGTTCTTGAAGTAATTGCAGACGTGATTGACCCCATCGCCAATATTGCGGAGGATGACGCTGCATCTGCCCTGTTCCGGCGGGAGAAGCTCCCCCAGGGTATGACGGCAAAGAAGTTCCTGCTTGAAAAGGCAAGAAAAGCCGCCCCCTCTCTGCTGAAAGGCCACAAGGGCGATCTGATTCAGATTCTTTCCACCCTGGAAGGGGTGAGCATGGAGGAATATGCAGATTCCCTTTCTATCCCCAAGCTTCTGAGCGATTTCGTTGACCTGATGACCGATGACGGTTTTACCACGCTTTTTACATCGGCGCAGAGCGAGAAACCCTCTGGCTCTGCGCAGGAGAATACAGAGGCCCCCTGAAAATGAGGGCCTTTCTCCGGTACGCAACATCAAGGGCTATGGTGAATGTGCATGAAAAGGCATATAAGAGCTATGTATCTGAGGGATTGCGGGTGATATCGGAGAGTGCCGCAAACATCCGGTATGGCCCATACCTCAAAGTCAGGCTCAGCGATATCATGTATCCGAAGCCGAAGGACGAGCGAACCGGTGAGGAAATCGCAACGGAGCTTTTCAGCCGGATGGGCATCCAAATTATACAGGAGGGCGGTGAGGAACAATAGACCTTTTTGATCTTTACGCAAAAATTGTGCTGGATACCAGCGAATATGAAGATGGCGTGGACGGAGCGTCTGAGCGTTCGAAGCAGCTCCAGGCCGATATGGCGGGGTTGCAAAGCCTTTCTGATGCTTTGCAGAACAAGGTAAAAACGCTTTCCGCTAGATTTGGGGAAGAAAAGGACAAACTCAAGGAGCTATCTGAAAAGCTTAACAAAGCAGCCGAGGAAACTGGTGAAAATTCTGAGGAAACAAAAAAGCTTGCAGACCAGTTTTCTGTAGCGAAAGCCAGAACTGAAGCTTTGGGCGAACAGCTGCTGGAAGCAAAAGAAGCATCAAAAAACGCAAAAAAGGAATTAACAAAACTTAAAGAATCCGCCGAGGGTGCCGGTGACGGCATGAAGGAAGCAAGCGAGGATGTAAGCGCCGCCTCCGATAAAATCGCAAAGGTCGTTGCAGGTGCGTTCACCGTTGCCAAGATCATCGAATGGGGAACGGTTGCCATTGAGACAGCGGCAGAGGTCAAAGCATCTTATGCGCAGTTTGAGCAGACATTCACTACAGGCGGCAAGGATTTGACCAAGACGGCACAAAATGTGATGAATACCGTATCCCGGGCTACGGGCGTGGTTGCGTCCCGGCTTCGGGATTCCGGCACAAAAATCTATGCGTTTGCCAAGTCCTCCGGTGCTGAC
>CAYLSH010000163.1:0-1964 GCA_964386235.1 uncultured Lachnospiraceae bacterium
CGGACTTCCATATTTTTCATTCTTTTCATCTATCAAATTGATTACGGTTGCAAAAAATTGATCGTGTGAAACACTTTTGGAATCGACCAGCATGCTTGAACCTTTTTGATTCTTTCTTTTAATAAAAAAAATAGGATTACTTTCTTCCGTTACCGATATATTCCATTCATCCATTGCTAAGCGTTGCGAACGATTCAAACCATGATCTGCCATTATAATAATGGATGTATTATCGTACAGGTCTGCCTCTTTTAATTGCTCCAGATAATCATACACTATTTTTAGACATCCTTTCCACTGTGCAATAGGATTGGAAGCATAATCTAGTTCCCCTGTTTCTGACAAATAATATGGCGAATGAGCCCCATAAAGATGATATATGTGCATCATATGATCCTTTTGTGGGTCAATGCTGATCCCTTTTTCACATAAATTAGAATCAAATCTCGCATCCGTCCCAAATAAATACACATTTGTATCATGAATGACATTTGTTAAATCATAATTTTTATAATAATAATAATATTTTACTACAAAGGGAGTGTTTCTATAGCGAATACATTTTGATAATTGAGAGACTGTTTTTTCAAAATCAAGGATGCAATAATAATCCTCTGTCAAATTATCGACAATCCCTTGTTTTAACGGTGCCACATAATGATTCTCCGTCAAAATATTAATATCATAACCATACCCTTTGATATCACTCAGGAAAGTGCTTTTATCGTAAATATCTCCGTAAGTTTCTTCCTCTTCCGCGATCCTCCCGGTTAAAAGATACGGCAGACTCCCATCCGTTGCCGTATAGCGGCTTTTCATATTGTTATAATATGTGAAATCATGCAATGGCTCTAAATACTGTGGTTCATCAGCCAATACCTTATCTAACATCTGTGTATCATAAGCATCCAAAATAAATACTACAACATTTTCATTGGGAGATAGTATAAAATTATTATTCTCCACCAGTTGCTGTTTACCACTCCCTATAATGTTACTCGTAAATAACACTGTTAAAAAAGTGATTAATTGTACACCCACCAGAAACGCAGAAGAATACAAAATAATCGCATCCCCTTTTTGAGATTTGTAAAGAATCAGTAGCAACACTACTATCATAACAATCCATACGACTGCATTTCCCACACTCTCAACCACATTCCACTGTTGCTCATTTCCTTCCATCGCACTCATATTACCGTTTAAGAACATCTGCTGAATATAACTGCAAATACAATATATGAATATGGTTATTTTCGTAAATGAAAACACTCCTGCAGGTGCAAAAGTACCCAATAGGATAATGAAAAAAAACGCTAACATAACTGTGTAGATAATCATATATGGAAGGAAATCACGCAAATTAAAAACAAAATCGTTCGTATTATATGCAAATAACTCTAACGGACCATTTAATAAAAATAAACTGCCAAAAAGTAAAACCGTTGCACCGATTTCCCGGTATCTTTTAGTACACTCCTCTTTTTCCGGCAACCACTTTTTTTCTTTCCACACTAGTACTAATAGTGCAGCCACTATCAACGATATGCCACCTAATACTATAACCACTTTCATCCTAGGAATGTCAATTAATACTGTGTATAATACAAATAATGATGAAAAGATTCCCACTGTCAAATCCATATATCTTTGCCCATTTTCTTTCGTGAACTTAAAGAAAACGATTACACACACAAAAACAACAACATCAAGTATTCCTACCTTTATGTATGCTCTTGCAGACTTGTCAACAAATGACGTTCCTAAATACCCATTACCACTGCTCACAATAGTCCGAAAAAGTGATATTATATAATAATAAATAACATAAAACCATGCACTACCTGTAATCATCCTAATGTGATTATTTATTTTTCGATAAATCAACATCGAAATGATACTCATACAAAGTATTAATATATATATATAGCCAAATGCAAGCATTTACTATTTTTCCTCCTCAT
>CAYLSH010000164.1:0-1914 GCA_964386235.1 uncultured Lachnospiraceae bacterium
TTACTCATTTTGGGGTATTTTTCATCTATTATCTGTATTACATCTTTTTCCAGTTCCATTGTTTCCTCACTTCGATCTGCCATTTTTCTACTTAAATGCCCGATAGGTGTCTTTTAATAATTTGATCGTTTCGGCCTCATTTAAATCATAGTCTCCGGTAAGTGTCATGCAGGCTGCCCCATGCACAAATATCCACATTTTGGTAAACAGATCCCCCGCATTGCGGCAATTGTCCTTCTTTGCCTTTTCAAATTCGGCAACGACAATTCCATTCTCTCCGTTTAATATTTCATACGTGCTTTTTCCGTAGGATTTGTCCGGCATGAAAAGAAAACGGAACAGATGACTCTCTTCTTTTGCAAACTGAATGTAGGCATATCCCAAGTTGACAAAAGGTTCTTCCTGTTCTTTGGGAAAACGTTCAAAATAAAACGAAAAGAACGAAGTTGCCATACGGAATAACTCCTGATACAGCACATCCATATTTTCATAATCCCTGAAAATCGGCTGTGTGGAGCAATTTGCCTTTTTTGCCAGTTTTCTTGCTGTCACATTTTCAATTCCTTCCTGCTTCAACATCTGAAAAGCAGTATTTACAATAACATCTTTTTTAATTGTAAGTGTTCTTGCCATAGGTCTTCTCTCTTTGTATATTATTCCGTTAACGGTTCCTGCTATCATGGAGTTATCCTGTGGTATTTTCCCTTTGCGGCAACTCCATTTTTAATAGTAGCATAGGATGTCAAAATTAGCAAACGGCTGTTATTTTAAAAATTGGAAAATACCGCTTACCAGTTCTTTGGAATGCGCACCATACTGCTTTTAATATCTTCCAATTTGCCGGCACCACACATTGCCATCGTGTCTGCCAGTTCGGAACCGATCTTTTCTGTATAGGCTTTTATGCCCTCTTCGCCACCGCCATATACGCTGGTTACATAGGGACGTGCAATGATAACCGCATCCGCTCCCATTGCAAGGGCTTTCAATACATCCACGCCACTGCGGATACCACCGTCCACAAAGATCTTCATTTTTCCTTTTACCGCATCCGCAATCTCTTTTAGAACTTCAGCCGTTGCCGGACACTGGTCTAAAACACGTCCTCCGTGATTGGATACTACGATGCCGGCAGCTCCTGCTTCTAATGCTTTTGCCGCTCCCTGTGGTGTCATAATTCCTTTTACGATAAAAGGAACGCCTGCTGATGTAATAATCTCCTTCATCTCTTTTACCGATTTTGCACCTGCCGGGGGATTTAAGTTCTTCAGAAAGGGAAGACCGGACGCATCAATATCCATCGCCATGGCAAATGCTCCGCTTTCTTTTACCAGTGCAAATTTCTCCGCAATGGTCTCCCGGTTCCATGGTTTGATCGTGGGAATCGCCAATCCGTCCGCTCTTTTGATGGCTTTTGCCGCTGCCTTAACAACATCCGGGTTGGTTCCGTCCCCGGTAAAAGCCGCAATACCGGCTTTTGCACAACCACTTACCAAAATATCATTGTATTCCATGTCGTTGTATTTGTCCCCATAATGCAGATTCACGGCTCCCACCGGTCCCGCAAAAATCGGATAGGCAAAGGTTTTTCCAAACAATTCAAACGTGGTGTCCGTATCTTTCTTCTTACAAAGGCAATCCATGTTCACACGGATCTCTTTCCATTTGTCATAGTTGCGCATCGCACCATCCCCGCTGCCTTTGGCACCCGGCCCCGGCATCTGGTTGCGGCACGCTTTTCCGTTGCACACGTCACACACATGACAGTAAGGCCCCATGGACCCTTTGGCATTGCTCATCATCTCTTCGTATGTCATACTATTCTCCATTCCGCATTTTGTATTCACGTTCTATCATTTCATATTGTCTAGATTATACTATATTTCTCTGTCAAATTCCACGATAATCCACATG
>CAYLSH010000165.1:0-1910 GCA_964386235.1 uncultured Lachnospiraceae bacterium
CTGGTCTCTCCTTCGACTATAAATGCCTTATAGTCTTTATCTGCCATTAAACGCACCTGCCTTATACATTTTCTGAAGATTATGAGCCTGACGAAGCTCCTTTTCTGTCAGCTCTGAAATTGCCTTTATGCTATTATTTTCAAGAAGGAAATAGCAATCCGGTCTGAGTAAATCATTGCTCATAAGGTCTGTGTTGTGTGTAGTTGTAAATACCTGCACACCAGTAATCCTTCTTAGTCTCTTCTGAACTGACTCTGACAATTCATAATGGTAAAATGCATCAAACTCATCAATGAAAACAAATGATGCTTTTTCCATACGGATATACCAGTAATAGAATAACGCAAGGGATCTGGTTCCTGTTGAAGCGATCTTGAAGAAGTCAGCATCTTTATTGTCGAAATGACAATATATAGCCTTTCTTCCATCGACCTCGCATCCATATAATTCGTAGACGATGTCATTTTCTTTTAAGAATTCCTGGAAATCCTTAACCTTACCACTATTGACGATTCCTTCTGCAATACTCTCTGATCCGTTCATAAAGCCTTCATATCCACGGCTATCCAACGAATAAAACAAAAGCATGCGATCTACAAAATCTATAAACTTCTTAAACACCTGATTTTGCATATTGTCTACAAGAATTGAATTGCTGTTTACATACTTTACTCTTGAAATCGGACTTTCATTTCTGATTGAAGCATTCAAAGTGTCAGATCCCTCAAGCAAAGTAAATCCATCTCTTGTCAGGAAGTCAAAGAAAATGACCTCTTTTCCATCAATAGACAAACTTTCACTCTTTAAGGAATTCACATCCATTTTACTGTACTTATATACAACTTCATGTCCGTCGAACACGAAGGTGTACTCAAACTCTGCAAAAGATTTCCTCCCACTCATATTCAGATAGAAGTCATAGCTTCCCAGGAGTTTTTGCTTTTCAGTCAGATGAGTAATGATATCAAAAATAGCCAAACCAAGATTCGACTTTCCACAACTGTTGATACCATAAATAATTCCCTTCGTTATGCAACCGTTCTCTATTATTTCGGAATTAAAGCTGTAATTACTGGGTGTTCCTATATCTAATGTGATTTTATCCTTAAATCCTTTGAAATTTTCGACGCTAAATTTCTTTAACATGATAATCACCTTCCATTTCTTTTTCTTTATTATATGATTATCTGCAAAAAAATTCAAGTCCATCCGTATTTTTTTTACGGCATGTTCGAATTTTTATTTCGCGCAATAATACCCCCGTCTTCCATTTCGCGATTTTGTACGAAAGACCCACCCGCCGTTCTATAGAAGATGGGTCTGTAGAGATTTTGATACCCCCTACCGGTCATGCCAGCGATCCCCACGTTTCGCATGTATCTGTGAATGACACGATTTACAAAGTGCAATCAGATTACTACGATCATGAGTGCCACCTTCAGCTAATGGAAGCTTATGATGGATTTCCTCCACCGGAACCAGAACTCCACGAGCAAAACACCTTTCACAATAGGGATGCTCTGCTGCGTATTTATCCCTGATTCGCTTCCATGCACGACCATAACGACGCTTAGCATCTTTATCTCTACCATATTTCTCATATTCACTATTTCGCTTTGCTGCATGCTCCTCGCAATATCGCCCTGTCACTAAAGCAGGACAACCTGGATAAGCACACGGCTTCTTTGGTTTACTAGGCAAGTTACCACCTCCAACAATAATAAAAGCCACTACAGAAAATCCTTCGACCTCTGTAATGGCTCTCATATCATTTCACTTTTTCTATTGTAATAATATCACATAAGCCTACGTGACTTATAGTGACATTAGGTGACAACTTTAGGAATCTGAACCTTCTTCAATGCCTGATCATGCATTCTGTAAAGATGCCTTACATTGTATCCCATGTC
>CAYLSH010000166.1:0-1908 GCA_964386235.1 uncultured Lachnospiraceae bacterium
ATGTATAAATTCCGTTCCATGTATGTGGATGCGGAAGAAAGAAAAAAAGAACTGCTGAAACAGAATGAAGTGCAGGGCTTAATGTTTAAGATGGAAAATGATCCCCGTATTACACGAGTGGGACGGTTTCTGCGCAAAACAAGTATCGATGAACTGCCGCAGTTTTTCAATGTACTGAAAGGGGATATGAGCCTTGTGGGGACACGACCACCTACAGTGGATGAATTTGAACAGTACAGCCTTCATTATCGCAGGCGTTTAAGTATCACACCGGGGCTTACCGGTATGTGGCAGGTAAGCGGTAGAAGTGATATCAAAGATTTTGACGAGGTTGTGAAACTGGATCTGAAATACATTGATCATTGGTCTCTGTCCCTGGACTTTAAGATTTTACTCCAGACAGTTGGTGTGGTTTTATTTGGAAGAGGTTCAAAATAAAATGAAGATCGTAATGCTTGGACATAAAAGAATCCCATCCAGAGAAGGCGGCGTGGAGATTGTAGTTGAAGAACTGGCAACCCGTATGGCGGCGTTGGGACATGATGTGACTGTCTATAACCGGAAAGGTTCCCACGTTGCAGGAATTGGGAATGAACAAAAAGAATACGGGAAGAATTATGATTATAAGGGAGTGCGGGTGAAAACGGCATTTACCCTGCCACAAAAAAGTCTGAATGCGATCGTGTATTCCTTTTTTGCCACCATGAAAGCGTGTTTTAGCGGAGCCGATGTGATTCATTTTCATGCGGAAGGTCCCTGCGCTATGATACCGATTGCCAGATTGTTTCATAAAAAATGTGTGGCAACGATACATGGGCTGGACTGGCAGCGGGCAAAATGGGGAGGATTCGCCACCAGATTTTTGCTCTTCGGAGAAAAAATGGCAGCAAAATATGCGGATCAGGTTATTGTGTTATCCGAAGGGGTAAAGCAGTATTTTGCTGACACCTATGGCAGACAGACAGTTCTGATTCCCAATGGGATTAACAGACCGCAGATGAAAAATGCAAAGATCATCAAAGAAAAATATGGTTTGGAAGGACAGAATTATCTGCTTTTTTTGGCAAGACTGGTTCCGGAAAAAGGTGTGCATACCTTGCTTGCTGCATATGAAAAAAGCGAGGTGACGATTCCTCTTGTGATCGCAGGGGGCAGCAGTCATTCCGGTGAATATTGTCAGAAGATAGAGAAAATGGCAGAAAAGATCAATGCCGGCGGTCTCCGGAAGGTAATCATGACCGGTTTTGTACAGGGAGAAGAACTGGAAGAATTGTACAGCAATGCCTTGCTTTACATTCTACCCAGTGAGATAGAAGGAATGCCGCTTAGCCTGTTAGAAGCGATGAGTTATGGAAACCTTTGTCTGACAAGTGATATTCCGGAGAATACGGATGTGACACAGGAACACGGAGTTGCATTTACAACAGGTAATGTGGATGCCTTGTCAGAAAAGATTGTGGAATTGTGCACAAATATGGCGGTTCTTCGTAAGGAAGAAAAATACAAAAGTGAAAGAATCCGTCAGTATATATTGGCGCGATACAACTGGGATGCAGTCGTGACACAAACGCTTGCATGCTATACCGGCACACGATAAAGGATAGGCAGATCATGAAGATATTAATCGTCAACAAGTTTCTGTATCCCAATGGCGGTTCGGAAACGTATATCTTTGAAATAGGAAAACAATTACAGAAAATGGGGCATGAAGTCCAGTATTTTGGTATGGATCATGAAGGAAGAGTGGTAGGCAATCACGCTGAGAGTTACACTTCCAATATGGATTTTCACACAGGGAAACTGGGCAAACTTCTCTATCCCTTTAAGATCATTTACTCAAGAGAAGCCAGAAAAAAGATCCGTGTCGTGCTGGATGATTTTAAACCGGATGTGGTGCATCTGAATAAT
>CAYLSH010000167.1:0-1886 GCA_964386235.1 uncultured Lachnospiraceae bacterium
TTAGAACTTACGGGAAGTTCCTTAGAACTTACGGGAAGTTCGTTAGAACTTACCTTCTTTAGCTGCTTCCTCAATGCTTACAGCAACTGCAACAGTCATACCAACCATAGGGTTGTTACCTGCGCCGATTAAGCCCATCATTTCTACGTGAGCCGGTACGGATGAAGAACCTGCGAACTGTGCATCGGAATGCATACGTCCCATAGTATCTGTCATACCATAAGAAGCAGGACCTGCAGCCATGTTATCAGGATGTAATGTACGGCCTGTACCACCGCCTGATGCTACGGAGAAGTATTTCTTGCCCTGTTCGATACATTCTTTCTTATATGTTCCTGCAACAGGATGCTGGAAACGTGTAGGGTTAGTAGAGTTACCTGTGATAGAAACGTCTACGCCTTCTTTGTGCATGATAGCAACACCTTCACATACATCGTTTGCACCATAGCAGTTTACTTTAGAACGAAGTCCGTCAGAGTATGCTGTACGGGAAACTTCTTTTACTGTGTTGGTATATGGATCATATTCTGTTTCTACGAATGTAAATCCGTTGATACGGGAAATGATCTGAGCAGCGTCTTTACCAAGACCGTTTAAGATAACACGTAATGGTTTCTGACGTACTTTGTTTGCTTTTTCAGCGATACCGATTGCACCTTCAGCAGCGGCAAATGATTCATGACCTGCTAAGAATGCGAAACATTCTGTATCTTCTTCGAGTAACATCTTACCTAAGTTACCATGTCCAAGACCTACCTGACGTGTATCAGCAACGGATCCCGGAATACAGAAAGCCTGAAGGCCTTCACCGATTGCAGCGGCTGCATCTGCTGCTCTTCTGCAGTCTTTTTTGATAGCAATTGCAGCACCTACGATGTAAGCCCAGCAAGCGTTTTCAAAACAGATTGGCTGGATACCTTTTACCATGTCATATACATTTAATCCAGCATCTTTTGTGATTTTTTCAGCTTCTTCAAGAGAAGCGATTCCATAATTATTTAATGCCGCATTGATCTGGTCAATACGTCTTTCATATGATTCAAATAAAGCCATTATAGTTTCCTCCTCTTATTATTTGATCTCTTCGTCTGTTCTGGGATCAATGATCTTAACTGCATCTGCAACACGTCCGTACTGTCCGCAAGCTTTTTCATAAGCTGTGTTAGGGTCATCACCCTTCTTGATGAAGTCTGTCATCTTACCAAGGCTTACGAATTTGTAACCAATGATCTGGTTGTCAGCATCAAGTGCGATACCTGTAACATAACCTTCTGCCATTTCGAGGTAACGAGGACCTTTTGCAAGTGTTCCGTACATAGTACCAACCTGAGAACGAAGTCCTTTTCCTAAGTCTTCCAGACCGGCACCGATTGCAAGTCCGTCTTCTGAGAATGCACTCTGTGTACGTCCGTAAACGATCTGTAAGAATAATTCTCTCATTGCTGTATTGATAGCATCACAAACCAAGTCTGTGTTTAATGCTTCTAAAACTGTTCTTCCCGGTAAAATTTCAGCTGCCATAGCTGCGGAATGAGTCATACCGGAGCAGCCGATTGTTTCTACTAATGCTTCCTGAATGATACCTTCTTTAACATTTAATGTTAATTTACAAGCACCCTGCTGTGGTGCACACCAGCCGATACCATGTGTAAAACCGGAAATATCTTTAACTTCTTTTGCTTTTACCCATTTTGCTTCTTCTGGGATAGGAGCACAACCGTGATTAACACCCTGTGCTACTGGACACATTTCTTCAACTTCTCTTGAATAAATCATGTGAAAACTCCTTTCAATAATAAGCTTATAAACCATCTACTATCTTCTCACAAATATGACAAAAAATCCAGTGGTTTTTAATATTTTTCCGCAATTTCCGTCTTGGTTTT
>CAYLSH010000168.1:0-1844 GCA_964386235.1 uncultured Lachnospiraceae bacterium
AATATGGAAGGTAAAGAAGTTGGAACAATAGAATTAAACGATGCGGTATTTGGTGCAAAGATCAATGAGCACTTAGTACACATGGCTGTTGTTCAGCAGCTTGCAAATAATCGTCAGGGAACACAGAAAGCAAAAACACGTTCTGAAGTATCCGGCGGTGGTAGAAAACCTTGGAGACAGAAAGGAACCGGTCATGCAAGACAGGGTTCAACAAGAGCTCCACAGTGGACAGGAGGCGGCGTTGTATTTGCTCCCGTACCAAGAGATTATTCTTTCAAGTTAAATAAGAAAGAAAAGAGAGCAGCACTTAAGTCTGCATTATCAGACAAGGTTGCAAACGGCAAATTAGTAGTTGTAGATGCACTTACATTTGATGCACCTAAGACAAAAGAATTTGCAAAAGTAATGGCAAACTTAAACGTAAACGAAAAAGCACTCGTTGTATTAAAAGACAATGATGCAAACGTTGTTTTATCTGCAAAGAACATTCCTGGCGTAAAAACAAGCCTTACAAACACGATCAATGTATATGACATCGTAAATGCTAAGACACTTGTTCTTACACAGGATGCTGTTAAGACGATCGAGGAGGTGTACGCATAATGGCAGACATTAAATATTATGATGTAATCCTCAAACCAGTTGTTACTGAAAAGTCTATGGCTGGCATGGGCGAGAAGAAATACACATTTTTAGTGCATACAGAAGCAAACAAATCCATGATCAAAGAAGCTGTTGAAAAAATGTTTGATGGCGTTAAGGTAGCAAAAGTTAACACCATGAACTTAGGCGGCAAGAAGAAAAGACGTGGAATGGTAGTTGGTAAGACTGCTAAAACAAAGAAAGCAATCGTACAGTTAACAGAAGATAGCAAAGATATTGAAATCTTCTCTGGCTTATAAGATTAAAAAGAAGCAACTTGTAAACTATGCCCGGACCCCTTTAACAGGAATGTTGCTCGCGGCCCTGCCGCTTGGTCCGAAGATGATCGGTCTTTTGTATAAGACCGGATCATTGGCGAAATGAAAGAAAAGGAGAAAAGATCATGGGAATTAAGACTTATAACCCATATACACCCTCAAGAAGAAACATGACCGGTTCTGATTTCTCTGAAATCACAAAGAGCACACCGGAAAAGAGCCTTTGTGTATCTCTTAAGAAGAACGCAGGTCGTAACAATCAGGGTAAAATCACAGTAAGACACCGCGGTGGCGGAAACAGAAGAAAATACAGAGTGATTGACTTTAAGAGAAACGGTAAAGATGGTATTCCGGCAAAAGTAATCGGTGTAGAATACGATCCTAACAGAACAGCAAATATCGCATTGATCTGCTACGCAGACGGCGAAAAAGCATATATCCTTGCTCCGGAAGGATTAACAGACGGTATGACTGTTATGAATGGTCCGGAAGCAGAAGTAAGAGTTGGTAACTGCTTACCTTTATCTGAGATTCCGGTTGGTGCTCAGATCCACAACATTGAGTTATATCCCGGCAAGGGCGGTCAGCTGGTTCGTTCCGCTGGTAACTCAGCACAGTTAATGGCAAAAGAAGGCAAGTACGCAACACTTCGTCTTCCTTCAGGTGAAATGAGAATGGTTCCTATCGTATGCCGCGCAACAATCGGTGTAGTAGGAAATGGTGATCACAACCTTGTTAACATTGGTAAAGCAGGACGCAAGCGTCACATGGGTATCAGACCTACAGTTCGTGGTTCCGTTATGAACCCGAATGACCATCCACACGGTGGTGGTGAAGGCCGCGCTCCGATCGGACGTCCGGGTCCATGTACACCTTGGGGCAAGCCTGCTCTTGGTCTTAAGACTCGTAAGAAGAAAAAAGCTT
>CAYLSH010000169.1:0-1828 GCA_964386235.1 uncultured Lachnospiraceae bacterium
GCGCGGCGCGGGCATGACGCCCCAATCCCTGGGCGTCCTTGGCACGCTCCATTCCGTGGTGAACGCCACGTTCATTGGTCCCTTCCGGAAGGCAGGAAAGCCGCTGAGCATGGCGCGCCTGTTCCGGGAGCGGACGCGCCATGCCACGGTGGTGCTCCTGAAATACACGGTCAAGCACAAGGACGCCCTGGAGCGAATCCTCTCCCTGGTGGTGGATCAGTTCATCAAGGAGGCGCTCTCCACGGAGGACGGTGCCGGAGATACGTTCCTGCTTCTCGACGAGATGCCCATGCTTCCCCACCTTGAGATGCTCTCCGCAGCCGTCAATTTTGGGAGATCAAAGGGCATGAAGACCGTCTGTGGCCTGCAAAGCGTCGCCCAGCTGCCGAAGGAGCAGGCCACCTCCATCCTGGCAGGCTTTTCCAGCTGCCTGGGCTTTCGATGCGTGGACGCCGAAAGCCGGCAATATCTCTTTTCCCGCTACGGCGAAACCTTCGAGGAGCTGAGCTACGGGGGGAAAGCCGTCACACAGCCCTCTCATTTGATCCGTGACTGCGATCTCCGCGCATTGACCACAGGAACCGCCTACGCGGACTTTCCCGGCCACAGTCCCTTTTGCTTTGCATTCCCGAAATACCGCAAACTCTGAAGGAGGTAATTTTCATGTTTCAGAATATCAACGATCTCAACGCCAGTGCGCTGCCCCGGCGCAGAGGCCGCATGGATGCGGAACGCTTTTTGCAGCTGTCCGCCCCCTCCAATCTGCTGGTCAATGGCGGCGGGCAGCAGCTTCGCCAGAGGCTGCTGCTCCACGAGCTGCGGCTCCGGGAGGGCGTCAGCGTTGTCCTTACCTCCTCCCCGGAGGTTCCGCAGATGCTGATCGAGGCCGCCTCCTCCGGGCAGCTGAACAGGACGCTCTACGTCTGCTCGGAGCAGCATCCCAACTACGATCCGCTCTATGGCATGGGCGCAGCAGCAGCCGCTGCCTTTCTTGCCGATGTAGCCGAAATGCTTGGCTATCGCGACCGAAGCACGATGATCAGCTATTTCGCGGCATTTTCCGAGCTGTATGCCAGGCAGAACGAGGAGATCATCTCCCTTCGCGGTCTGTATACCTTCTCAAAAACTCCGGCAATTGAGCTGGCCAGACTGGCATCTGCCACGGACGAAGCCCTTTATCTCGATCTGACGGAGTCCGCTGCCGGGGCAAAGCCCCTGCGGGATATTCTGACGCTGCTGCATCGGGAGTTCTCAGGCTTTACGTCTGCCTCCTGCCTGTCTCTCCTTTCTGCGGCGACCGCAAAGCCGTGCATCATCTGCATCCGTCCCTCCGGTCAGCTGCGGCTGCTTGGCAAGCTGTTCGCCGCCGAGCTGGAGGCCGTTATGGAGGAGCCCCTTCAGCTTTTACTTTGCGAAAGTATGCTCCTGAACGAAAAGCCCTTTGCGGAGGCCTTGAACAAGAAAAAGCAAAGTGAGCGGGGAACCGTGAGCCTGTTCTGCGAAAATCTCGTCGGCTTCCCCGATTCGGATCTGCTCCTGAAAAATCTGCCTCGAAAAATCATTCTGCTCGATGGCCAGGTGGATGCCGAGGATCTTCAGACCGTCCTCACCTCTCTGGGGACAGCCCCCCGGTTTCTGAAAATGAACACGATTTCCAAGCAGATGAAGTTTCCCTTCGAAATTGGATTGAAGGAAGCCAAAACCCGCGGCTACGGCCAGATGGTCGTCCCCCGCGCCTTATACATCGAGCTTCTCGGCAACGAGGCCGTCCTCGCCAGCCCCGCCACCGACCTGATCGTGGCAAAGCACCTGGTGGTATGATGTGTGA
>CAYLSH010000170.1:0-1827 GCA_964386235.1 uncultured Lachnospiraceae bacterium
ACATAAGGATGTAACGGAGAGGCTGATGCAGATCAATCCAACACTTGCAATCGAAGCAAGAAAGGTACTGGATGTGAACAAATCCGAGCGCCATATAAGGGGCGGGCTTGCCACAAAGGACAAATACATGAGAGAACGCTTTATGCATCAGCACGCATAAGTTTTTTTAAAATTTAAAGGATTTAGCGATTACTTTTTCTTGTCATTTAAAAGGGATGGATTTATAATATTTTTCTGGATCAAAATGGATTGGGAAACATTTATCGCAGAGAAATGAGGAATCTGTATGGAACAGGAAAAAGTAATTGTAATTGACTTTGGCGGGCAGTACAACCAGCTGGTTGCCCGACGTGTCAGAGAATGTAATGTATATTGTGAGATTTATTCTTATAAGACGGATCTGGAAAAGATCCGGGAAATGAATCCCAAGGGAATTATTTTAACAGGTGGACCAAACAGTTGTTACGAAGAAGGTGCTCCGACGTATCAAAAAGAACTGTTTGAACTGGGAGTGCCCGTACTGGGACTTTGCTACGGCGCACAGTTAATGATGCATGTGTTGGGCGGAAAGGTGGAGAAGGCCCCCGTTCGTGAGTACGGGAAAACGGAAGTGTTTGTAGAAAACACTTCTCCTTTATTTGCAGATGTAAACAGCACTACGATCTGCTGGATGAGTCATTTTGACTATATCTCAAAGGTTGCGCCTGGTTTTGAAGTAATCGCACATACGGCGGACTGTCCGGTGGCAGCAGCCCAGTGCACGCAGAAGAAACTTTATGCGATCCAGTTTCATCCGGAAGTGCTTCACACAGAAGAAGGCACCAGGATGCTTTCTAATTTTGTGCGGGGCATCTGTGGATGTGCCGGTACATGGCGAATGGATTCATTTGTGGAAAATTCCATTCGTGAGATCCGCCAGAAAGTCGGAAAAGGACGTGTTCTTTGCGGGCTGTCCGGCGGTGTGGACTCTTCTGTTGCCGCTGTTCTTTTGTCAAAAGCTATCGGCAGCCAGCTGACCTGTGTATTTGTAGACCATGGTCTTTTGCGTAAAGATGAGGGTGACGAAGTAGAAGCAATCTTTGGACCGGACGGAAACTACGATCTTAATTTTATCCGTGTCAATGCACAGGAACGGTTTTATGTCAAACTGGCGGGAGAAACGGAACCGGAAAGAAAACGTAAGATCATCGGAGAAGAATTTATCCGTGTTTTTGAAGAAGAAGCAAAGAAGATTGGGACGGTGGATTTCCTCGTACAGGGAACGATCTATCCCGATGTTGTGGAAAGCGGTCTTGGCGGAGAGTCCGTTGTGATCAAATCCCATCACAATGTAGGCGGGCTGCCGGATTATGTTGATTTTAAAGAGATTATCGAACCGCTCCGCAATCTGTTTAAGGATGAAGTCCGTAAGGTTGGCTTAGAACTTGGTATCCCGGAACGCCTCGTGTTCCGCCAGCCATTCCCGGGTCCCGGTCTTGGTGTAAGGATCATCGGTGACATTACCGCTGAAAAAGTACGCATCGTGCAGGACGCGGATGCGATCTACCGGGAAGAACTGGAAAAAGCAGGTCTTGGCAGAAGCATAGGCCAGTACTTTGCAGCACTCACCAACATGCGTTCCGTTGGTGTCATGGGTGACGAACGTACCTACGACTACGCAGTGGCCCTGAGAGCTGTCAATACAATTGACTTCATGACTGCCGAAGCAGCCGACATCCCGTTTTCGGTCCTGCAGACTGTCATGAGCAGAATCATCAACGAGGTCCGCGGGGTCAACAGGGTGTTCTATGATTTGACCAGCAAGCCCCCGGGAACGATTGAATTTGA
>CAYLSH010000171.1:0-1822 GCA_964386235.1 uncultured Lachnospiraceae bacterium
AAACGTCTCTTTTTTGAATATGTCCTTTACGTGGCACGGTTCTTCCCTCCTTAATCAAAATTAATTGCGAATAAAATCGCAACTCGCGCAGATCCGCCAAATTGCCTGGCTTATTCTGTTCGCGATTAAATCATAGGTACTCACATGCTCCCTTTGCGGGATTACTAGTGTTCGTGTCGTCTATCTGTTAGGTCTACCAGAATTCCAACACTTAATTAGTTCATTTTGTGGTACAAAATCTTGCATAAAATCCCTCGGATCCTATGCGCCTAATTCATCCGCTAAATTATTTAGCTGCCTTAGGTCTCTTAGCGCCGTATTTAGAACGAGCCTGTTTTCTGTTTGCGACTCCCGCTGTATCAAGAGTACCACGGATAATATGATATCTTGTACCGGGTAAGTCTTTAACTCTACCGCCTCTGATCAGAACAACGCTATGTTCCTGTAAGTTATGACCTTCACCCGGAATGTAGCTTGTTACTTCGATTCCGTTTGAAAGACGAACTCTGGCGATCTTTCTAAGAGCTGAGTTAGGCTTCTTAGGAGTAGCTGTCTTAACAGCTGTGCAGACACCTCTCTTCTGAGGAGAGTTGGAATCTACATTTTTCTTGTGTAAAGAGTTGAAGCTCTTTAACAAAGCAGGTGCTGTAGATTTCTTAACTGTAGTCTGACGTCCTTTTCTTACTAACTGGTTAAATGTTGGCATTCGGTTTCACCTCCTGTTTATAAAATGATTAATTTGCACGCAAATAACATACGCTGACTTGCGCACACTAGTTCAGTATAATTCCCCATTTTTTCCTTGTCAATATTTTATTTTTAAAAACCTGTAAAAAATAGGGCAATGCGGGCACTTTTTTTCCAAAAACGAATGCCACACTTAGTATTAAGCGTGGCATCCTCTTTTATTCTTCTGTTTCAACCATTTCTTCCATGTCTTCCATATCTTCCATGGTTTCATCATCCTGTAAACTTATGAATTCCATTCCTTCGGATGTTGCAGGAAAATCTTCGACCATTTCTTCTTCCATATCATCAAGAACAAATACGTCTTCTTCCTTATAATCCGTTGAAAGTTTTACATCACGGTAACGTTTCATACCCGTTCCTGCCGGAATCAGTTTACCAATGATAACGTTTTCTTTCAGACCGATCAATGGATCGACCTTACCCTTGATCGCTGCTTCTGTCAGGACTTTCGTTGTTTCCTGGAAGGAAGCGGCTGATAAGAAGGAATTGGTTGCAAGTGCGGCTTTTGTGATACCAAGCATAATCTGCTTTCCTTCCGCCGGCTCTTTTCCTTCTGCAAGGAGTTTCTCATTCATTTCTTCATAATCAAGAACATCCACCAGTGTACCCGGTAAGAAATCAGCATCGCCGTTATTTTCTACACGGACTTTCTTCAGCATCTGGCGAACAATCACCTCGATATGCTTATCGCTGATATCAACACCCTGTAAACGGTATACACGCTGTACTTCACGCAGCATGTAATCCTGTACGGCACGGATACCTTTGATCTTTAACAAGTCGTGAGGGTTAACAGAACCTTCTGTCAATTCATCACCTGCTTCCAGAACCGCACCGTCTAAGATCTTGATGCGGGAGCCGTATGGGATCAGGTAAGTCTTGGATTCACCCGTTTCATCATTGGTGATCACAATCTCACGTTTTTTCTTTGTATCTTTAATGGTCGCAACACCGCCAAACTCAGCGATAATTGCAAGTCCTTTCGGCTTTCTTGCCTCGAAGAGTTCTTCGACACGGGGAAGACCCTGTGTAATATCATCACCCGCTACACCACCGGTATGGAATGTACGCA
>CAYLSH010000172.1:0-1806 GCA_964386235.1 uncultured Lachnospiraceae bacterium
ACAAACACAGTGTAGTGTTTGTGTCAGATTTTGTCAAGATAATGTATGTTGTTTGGGGATTTTGTAAACTGGCGGAGCAGGCAGAGGAGCGTTACACCTCGTTGCTGCGGATGTCGATCACAGGTCCACCGGTACCTTCGATATATTCACGGGTGATGGTGACACGCCCAATATTGTCATCCTTAGGGATCTCATACATGATGTCAAGCATAAATTCCTCAATGATGGCACGCAGGGCACGTGCACCGGTATCCTTTTCCAGTGCTTTTTCGGCGATGGCTTCCAGTGCACCATCGTCAAATTCTAATTTTACCTCATCCAGTTCTAATAATTTCTGGTACTGTTTGAGGATTGCATTCTTGGGTTCCTTCAGGATTTCAATCAGCATCTCCTTGGTGAGACCCTGAAGCGTGTAGATAATGGGAAGTCGTCCGATAAATTCCGGAATCATACCGAATTTTTTGAGATCCTCCACCGTCACCTGCTCCAGAATATTTTTCTCTTTGTCATATTTGTCCTTCAAATCCGCACCGTATCCGATTCCGGTGTTCTTGTGAAGGCGCTGCTTTATGATCTCTTCCAGATCCGGGAATGCGCCTCCGCAGATAAAGAGGATGTTGCGTGTATTGACTGTGGTAAGCGGTACCATGGCATTTTTGCTCATGGCTCCAACCGGCACTTCCACATCGGCACCTTCTAATAAGCGCAGCATACCCTGCTGTACGGATTCACCGCTGACATCACGGGAATTGCTGTTCTGCTTCTTGGCGATCTTATCAATCTCATCAATAAATACGATACCCTGTTCCGCACGTTCCACATCATTGTCAGCTGCCGCTAAGAGTTTGGATATTACGCTTTCGATATCATCTCCAATGTAGCCGGCTTCTGTCAAAGAAGTCGCATCTGCGATTGCTAACGGTACATTTAATATCTTAGCAAGCGTCTTGACCAAATACGTCTTACCGCTTCCGGTGGGTCCGATCATAAGCATATTGGACTTTTCGATCTCGATCTGATCCATGGTACCCGTTGCTACACGCTTGTAATGATTGTAAACCGCTACAGAAATTACCTTCTTTGCATGCTCCTGACCGATCACATATTCATCCAGCATTTCTTTAATCTTGTGCGGTGCCGGGATATCTTTTAACTCGATCAGAGGTTTTGCATTTTTCTTTTTCTTTTTTACACGGTTTCTGCTGCTGCCGCCAAAACCTTCCTGCAAGTCCGAAAGATTCACAAAACTGATGTTGGGGAAGCCTCCAAAAGAAAAGCCTCCCTGTCCCGGATGATCTTCCGGTTCTTCCTCTTCATCTTCTGCAGATACGATATCTTCATCCATCACTTCTTCCGGATCAGGATCTGCATTTTCTGTCAATCCTTTTTCCGTTTCTTCTGCGTCCGGCGTTTCGGACTCTGCTTCCTCTGTATCTTTTTCTACCTTTTCTTCCTTCTTAGCAGAATTGGTTTTATTCGCATTCTTCATAAAAGAAGGGGGAATCATATTCGAAAGCATGGATGGAAGTGTACCATTATTTTCCATCTGGCTTACTGTCTCCATGGTTTTATGCATGCAATCATCGCATACCGTTATATTGTTTGGAAGGTGAAACATTCTTCCCGCCTTGCTTTCCGGTCTGCGGCAGAGTATGCACACCTCTTCATATTCTTTATCCTGATAATCTGACATCACACTAATTTCTCCTATTTCTTTTCCTTTACCTATAATACCCTTTTTTTGTCCACAAAAAAAGTCCCATATTATTAAATTATCATAAACACCCAAATAAGAGTTCAATTTCC
>CAYLSH010000173.1:0-1786 GCA_964386235.1 uncultured Lachnospiraceae bacterium
CGGAGGTACAGTGCTGTTTTGTATATAGACTATATGCAGATTTTATAGAAAAGAGAAGCTGATTGACAAAGTGAATGTATATTCCGATAATAGAATAGAAATCTGTTGGAACATTGAAAGTGGATTTTTAGATATGGAGACTATGCACAAGTCTTAGCGGAAATGAAATGTGGAAGACAAAAGAAGGTATCCCATTAAAAGAATTAGATTAGAATTGAGAGGATGACAGAGAATGGCGAAAGTTTTGGTCATAGGAAATGGTTTTGATTTGTATCATAACTGGGTGCATACGTAAAGGTTGGATATTTGGAAAAGGATGCAGATCTTATGTATCAGGATGAAGTAAGCGGTTCTTTGATAGAGATTGTAGATAAAATTATTGAGAGAATTGGAAATAATAAAAAGGGCTATTGGGAAATTATATATGCGAAACATCCGGAACGTTTTTGGAGTGGTTCTAATAAAATATTGCAGTGTGCCGAGTGCCAGGACAAAACATGTCAACTGAAGCGGAACTTGCAAAGAGTAATCAAGAGAGAAAAATAGCATGAGAAGATTATGCATTTAGAAAGATGGATAGTGGTATGTAAGTAGATTTCAGTGCTAATAAACCGGATGACAAGATATATATTCAAGTTACTGAATCAATGGTAGAGGAGTCTGTTTGTAAACGTAAACTATCTCCTTTGCAAAAAATCAATGACAACTATGAAAAAATAGTTCTTTCATTAAACACAGGCATGGATTCTTCATATGATGGAATCAAATCTATTAATGTTATAGATTGGTTATTGGAAGAATATATTCATCAGACAAGCGTTACTAATGGCGCAGGTTCTTGCAGAAAAGATTGGCGGAAAGGCCATTCTAGAATTGATATAAAATCGAAGGTTGGTGACAATGAATGAATAAAGATCCTTTTAAGGAGTATATAAAACAAACAGAACCAGGCAAAAGAGACAGGGGATATGCCTGGAACACAGCTATCGGACTTCAGGCAGTGGATGGATTAAAGCCTTCAAAGTATTTGATTGATACGGCAATAAAAAATATTGAAGGTGATATTTCAATTGATGAAGCACAGGAACTTCTTAATACGTATTATGAAGAAAATCCGAAGTCAGATACTGAAGATCGTACAGAAGAGGCTGATAAGGTTGCAGTTAGGATTGCAAAGATTCTATCAGAGAAGGCATTTAGCTTTACTCCAAATGAGTATATCTCTATTCATAAAAAGTTGTTTGTTGGTATTTACGGACACGCCGGAAAATTGCGAGATTATAATATCACAAAAAAAGAATGGGTGCTGAATGGAGCAACAGTTCTTTATGGAAGTGCATCAGAACTTCAAGCAACTCTGGATTACGATTTTTCAGAGGAAAAGAAGTTTAGTTATAAAAACCTGAGTATGGAAGAGATTATTCATCACTTGGCAATCTTTGTATCAAGATTATGGCAGACACATGTATTCGGTGAAGGAAATACACGAACTACAGCAGTATTCTTTATTAAATATCTTAGAACTCTTGGATTTGATGCAACTAATGATATATTTGCAGAAAATGCATGGTATTTTAGAAATGCACTTGTTAGAGCCAATTATAACGATTTGAAAAATGGTGTTCATGAAACAACCGAGTATTTGGAATTGTTTTTGGGAAATTTACTGTTGAATGAGAAGAATGAGCTTCATAATCGTTCTATGCATATCAGTGGAATGTTTAAAGAAGTGGATATTGAGAACGCAGAAGTGGACATTGAAAGTGCAAAAGTGGACATTGAAAGT
>CAYLSH010000174.1:0-1753 GCA_964386235.1 uncultured Lachnospiraceae bacterium
GGAAGACTAAAAGAGGATACCACTTTGTGATAAAGTATTAAGTACGACCAAAATACACACAAAGGAAGGTATCCTCTATGATTAACAGTATAAGATATTTTGAAGAAAATAGCATCAAAAGATTTGAAGAATTAGAAAATAACTTCATGAAACACCCAACGCAAATGGCAGAATACATTTTAGGTATTGCTGAAGAAGGCAACCGCTTTCTACTGAGGATGATACAAGAAACACTGGAATCTATGAATCAGATGATTATAGCAAGTCCGCTCAGAAAAAGACATTGGGATATAGAATGCCATAGCAGTAAGCAGTTAACTACCTCAATAGGTGACGTAACATTTAAAAAGACCCTGTTTGTGAATAAAGAAACCGGGAAAAGTGAATATCTTCTTGACCGGCTGCTGGAACTGGAAAAGCATGAACGTATGACAGAGGATGCTGTCACAAAGATGCTGTTAGAAACGGTACAGACGTCCTACCGGCGCGGAGGGGAAGAATGCAGTGAACTGTCAGGAGTCAGCAAACAGACGGTAAAGAATAAGCTTCATCAATTGAAGTTCCCTCAAATGGAGAAATGTAAAGCCGAAAAGAAAAGAGTAGATTATCTGTACATTGAAGCGGATGAAGATCATGTATCCCTGCAGTTCAGGGAACAAAAAGGAGATTTGAAAGAAAATGAGAATCATCAGAAGAACAACTGCCTGATCACAAAAATGGTGTATGTACATGAGGGTATTGAAAACGAAAGTCCCAAGAGTAAACGCCATAAACTGATCAATCCGTATTATTTCTGCCGAGTATGCAGTGGAAAAGAAAATGAGAAGTTCTGGGATGAAGTGTATGAATATATCGCAGATCACTATGATCTTTCCGGTGTAAAAAAGATATATGTAAGTGGGGATGGAGGAGCATGGATCAAGGCGGGAATGAAAAGGATAGCCGGGATGACATATGTGTTGGATGAATTCCATCTGGAGAAATATCTTACAAAACTGACCAGCCATATGTTAGATAGCAGGGATGATGCGAAAGAGGAATTGAGAAAGATCATCCGCATGAAAACAAAGGATGAATTTAGGAAAAAAGCAGATGAATTAAAAGAATATTTAAAAGATGATAACAGTCTGAAAAGAATAAATGAAGCGGAGGAATATATACTATCTAACTGGATAGCAGCAAGAATGAGATTGCTACATAAAGACGGAGTAAGAGGATGTAGTGCAGAGGGTCATGTAAGTCATATCTTATCAGCCCGAATGAGTTCCCGTCCAATGGGATGGAGTATAAAAGGGGCATCTGTAATGGCACAACTGAGAGCGTATTATCTGAATGATGGAAATATACTGGAACTGGTAAGGTATCAGAAAAAAGAACTTCCTAAGGCGGCAGGTTTGGAGTACGAAGTAATAAGTGCAGCAGATATCATGGTTTCGGAAACACAGCGGCATGGAGAACTGGGAAAATATCTGGAAACCATCAGTCATCATATATCAAGAGAAAACAAGAAGCAGATATTCTTTCAGGCACATCTGTGGAACTTGTAAAGACGCAGGAACTGCGATAAAAAGGCTTAGTCCTCTTGATTACAGAACAGCTGGATAGGAAGAATCTGTCAAGGACGAAGCCACAAGTGGTGCAAAGCATCCTTGACAGATACTTCCATCCAGCTCATATGTCATACAAGAGGACTAAGCCGGATTGTGCCCATATGGGCTATTTGTATTGCAAAAAATCTGGGATTGATATAGAT
>CAYLSH010000175.1:0-1753 GCA_964386235.1 uncultured Lachnospiraceae bacterium
GTCGCCGCGCTTGCCGTAATGCCCATCGTCATGGCAAGTACCAGCGAAAGAGCGATCAGGCCGCTCAGTCTCTTTGCTAAACTGCTTTTTTCTTTCATTTTTTTATGTTCCCCTTTCTTTTGGTTGCGTTCATTCAACGTTTTTTCGTTCTTTTGCTCGCTATCTTTGGTATTATATACTTTCCACGCCCAAAAAGCAATGGCACAATCCCAATCCACCGGGATTTTACTTAATTTTTACAATAGCCTTTCATTCCAATTCATGGTATGATAGATCCTAAATATAAGTGAAGGGGAAGTGTTGCTATGGCAAAACACAATTTGACACTAATGACAGATCTGTATGAATTAACCATGATGCAGGGTTATTTCAAACATAAGGATCGAAACGAAACGGTTATTTTTGATGCTTTTTTCAGAAGCAATCCCATGAACAGCGGATATGCGATCTGTGCCGGTTTGGAACAGGTCATCGAATACATCAAGGAACTGCGTTTTGAAAAGGACGACATTGACTATCTGAAAGGTCTTGGCATTTTTGAAGACGATTTTTTGGAATATCTGAGTACCTTCCGTTTTTCCGGGGATGTATACGCCATCCCGGAAGGCAGTGTTATGTTTCCCAGAGAACCCATGATCAAAATTATTGCACCGATCATGGAAGCCCAGTTGATTGAAACGGCTGTCTTAAATATCATCAACCACCAGAGTCTGATCGCCACCAAGTCCGCGCGCGTTTGTTACGCCGCCAAGGGCGATGGTATTATGGAATTTGGTCTGCGCCGTGCGCAGGGACCGGATGCCGGTACTTACGGTGCCAGAGCCGCCGTGATCGGGGGCTGTGTCGGTACCAGCAATGTGTTAGCCGGACAGTTATTTGATGTTCCGGTCAAAGGAACGCATGCCCACAGCTGGATCATGAGTTTTCCGGATGAATATACCGCTTTCAAGACCTATGCGGACATGTATCCCCATGCCTGCACCTTATTAGTCGATACCTATGACACGTTACAATCCGGTGTGCCCAATGCCATCCGCGTTTTTAAAGAAATGCGCGAAGCCGGTTTAGAACTTAAAAATTACGGAATCCGTTTAGACAGCGGTGACCTTGCCTATTTATCCAAAAAAGCCCGTAAAATGTTAGACGAAGCCGGTTTTACGGATGCCGTGATCTCCGCTTCCAATGATCTGGACGAATTTTTGATCGACAGTTTGAAAGCACAGGGAGCTGCCATTACCTCCTGGGGTGTCGGTACCCATCTGATCACTTCCAAGGACTGGCCTTCCTTCGGCGGCGTTTACAAACTGGCTGCCATCCAAAACGAAAACGGGGAGTTTATCCCCAAGATCAAGTTGTCCGAGAATACGGAAAAAGTAACCAATCCGGGCAACAAGACCATTTATCGTATCTATGACAAGGAAAGTGGCAAGATCAAAGCCGATCTGATCTGTCTGGTTGGCGAAAAGTACTCCGAAAACGATCCGCTTTTATTGTTTGATCCATCCGAGCCATGGAAAAAGACCTTATTGGAGCCGGGCACTTACACCATGCGCGAGATGCTAATCCCCGTCTTTTCCAAGGGTGAATGTATTTATCAGTCTCCCAAGGTAATGGACATCCGTACTTACTGTAAAGAAGAACTGGATACGCTTTGGGACGAAACGAAGCGACTGGTAAATCCTCACCAGATCCACGTAGATCTTTCTGCCAAACTTTACGACATCAAGATCGATCTCTTAGAACAAATGGGACG
>CAYLSH010000176.1:0-1746 GCA_964386235.1 uncultured Lachnospiraceae bacterium
GCGAATAAAGGTGATATTGCCATCGGCGGATACAGCCTGACGATGAGTAATGTTGTAAATAATTCACAAGAAATGCCGGAACCAATGTTTGGCATTGGTGGTAGTGGTACAAACAAAGGTTCACGCTTTAGTGTGAAAGATGCCAAACTGTGTCTGGTAAAACTGGATAAGGTGGATACTCTTGTTATGGAAACCGAATCGGATGCTTCCGCGGTTGTAGTAATGGGAGATACTCAAATTGGAGAACTGCATGCAACAAAGGGAACTAACCAATTTGGTGGTCTTGGTAAGATCGCGATTGAGAACCTTTTTGCGCCTGAGAACCTTTTTGCGCCTGAGAATTCTTCTTTAGATTCACTTTCATTAATGACACAACCGAAGTTTACCAATATTAAGGATGGTGCATACACCAAATCAGAGGCGACATTGAATATTTCCGGTAATATAACGGGTAATCCGGAAATTATGCTTGCTGGAATAGTAGATGGCAAATTAGGTTACATTATGGATTGGGATGATCCAATGTATAAGAAACTTGGCGAAAGCAAAACGGGCCTGATCTTTGCAAAAGTACCGAATGCAGTAGTAGGTAATATTTTTATAGTGGGTAATGGATCCGGTTCTATCTACAAGCAGTCCGGCAATCTTGTATACAAGACGACGATGCCGCAGGTGGAACTGTCCTATGAAATGGAAGCAAGCGGTAATGGTACAGCCAAGACCGCGGTAACCGAACACTTTGAAACGTATGCGGATGCGATTGCGCAGATCAATGCCCTGAAGACAAAACGGGATTATACGATTACGTTCTTAAAGAGCGAAGTTACAGAAGATGAAAAAGCAAGCGGCAAGAAAGATAACGCTACAACAGTGGATAATCCTGTAAAACTGACCGCGCCGGATGCCAAGTATGTGGATACATTGACACTGACATCTAACAAGGATGGTGAGACGACACCGGTATACTTTATAGGGGATATTACGTTTAATTCCAATATTATCTTAAAGAATATTCGCTTTATGCAGGTTATTACACAGGGAGGTAAAAACCATGAGGTTTATTCTTATGCTTCAACGAAATATGTAAACCCTGTAAATGTAAAGGTAAATGGTGCCTACACCATGAAGACGGAGGAAACTGTTACCTTTAATAACGCCGTTGCTTTAAATGGTGCGAATAAAGCTACGCTGATTTTGGATAATAAAGGATTATTAATTGCATGGATAAAGGAACCTGTTATTAAACCTGTAACTGGTTGTTTCTATATCGAAGGAAGCATTAAGAATTTTGACCGGGTTAAAGTATCAGATGGTTCGTATTTATATGTTGCCCCTTATGCAACCGGATCAAGAGGAAATGAAACTTTAGAACCGGCAGAACTGAATGTTACGAATCTTTCAATTACAGATGGATGTGTATATGTTGGTCATGCGGGAAAAGGAAAAAATAATTCTTTGACGGTAAAGGGTGATCTTTTGGTAAATGGGGGTGAATTGGATGTATACGGTGATGCGACATTTAAGAATGTTTCCGTAACAAATTCTGCATTTGTAAATGTATATGGCCAGACCTTTAATATTACCGGTACGGTAACTTCAGCAACGATAGGTGCATTCTTTGGAACGGGGTTGAATGCAAAGAACCAGTCCGCACTCAATATTTCCGGTGACGTGGTGCTGACGAATCCTGCTAATAAGATTAAGGTTAATGTTATCACCTCATCCGATCATTATCTTGGCGAAACG
>CAYLSH010000177.1:0-1739 GCA_964386235.1 uncultured Lachnospiraceae bacterium
ATTTAATAAATCTGATTTTGAACAAACTAATTTCATTGTTGATAACTCCTTCCTTCTAAAAAAGCAAATTCATTTTATTTTATTAATAATTAAATTAAGTAGTATTATTAATAATAGATGTGATTAAGTGGATACCTTTCAATTATACTCTTAATAAGGGAGTTTTTCATTTCTGATAACCATGTTGATAAATGTTATTCAGATAAGGGATAACTTAAATTTTATTCACATCTTAAATCAGCAAAATATAAATGTAATTATAAATATTTTATTATGAACATAATATCTACACTCAATTCACAACTAAATGTGGATTATTATTGTGGATTAAGTTTTTTGGTAATGATATCTATTTTTTCTTTTAACTCAGAATTGGTGGATAATTCACTTTCAATTCTTTTAATGCCGTGCATAATAGTAGTATGGTCCTTCTTATTTAATATCTTTGCAATATTTATTAAAGAAACATCTATAAGATTACGACATAAGTACATAACAATATGCCTTGGTAGAACAAGATCTGCATTTCTTTTTTTGGAAGTAATATCTTCGGGATTAATTCCAAAGTCTTCAGCAACCGTACTTATTATAACCTGAGGAGTGATTTCTCTTTTCTGATCCGGGTTAATAAGATCTTTTAATGCATCTTCAGCCAGTTCTAATGTAATTTCAGATTGATTTTCAATTTTGGATTTGGCTATGATGCGGTTAAAAGCTCCTTCCAGTTCACGGATGTTGGATTTAATATTTGTTGCAATGTACTGGAATATATGATCATCCACTTTTTTATCATAATTTTCTGCGTTTTTACGAAGAATAGCCATTCTTGTTTCATAATCCGGTGCCTGAATATCGCAGGTGAGTCCCCATTCAAAACGACTTCTGAAACGTTCTTCCAATGTTTCCATCTCTTTAGGGGGTTTATCAGAAGAAAGAACGATCTGTTTACCGGCGGTATGTAGGGCATTGAAAGTATGGAAAAATTCTTCCTGTGTACTTTCCTTACCTATGATAAACTGAACATCATCGACCATAAGTACGTCAACACTTCTGTATTTTTCACGTAATTTATTCATGGCAGCGGAATTACCGCTTCTGATGGATTCGATTACTTCGTTAGTAAATACTTCAGATGTAACATATAAAACCTTCATTTTAGGATTTTGCTCTAAAATGAAATGTCCGATGGAATGCATAAGATGGGTTTTTCCCAGACCTGCTCCTCCATATATATAAAGAGGATTGTATGCTTCTCCGGGAGATTCTGCTACAGCAAGAGCAGCAGAATGAGCAAATTTATTGTTACTTCCTACTACAAAGGTATCAAATTTGTATTTAGAATTAAGATTGGCATTTTCTACATTAATATTATAAACGGGATCCTTGGATTTTGAATGATCGGAAGAATTATTAACCGTCTGTTCCACATCTTTTTCTAATAAAAAATCAATATCATAAGTATGATTCATCATTTCGGAAATGGTAACCTGGAAAAAACTTTTATATTTATTGGAAATATAATTAAGGGCATGACCCTGATCGGAAGGAATAATAATGCTTACTACATCATTTTCAACGGAATGGAGCTGTAAGGGCATAATCCATGTGTTGAAAGAAATATCTGTAAGATCATATTCTTTTTTTACAGTATCCTTTATTAGTTCCCAGTTTTCCCGAATAAAATCCATTTTTATAACCATTTCTTTCTTATAATTTATCTACTCTATATTACTCTATTT
>CAYLSH010000178.1:0-1724 GCA_964386235.1 uncultured Lachnospiraceae bacterium
CCGCCAATACCGTTAGATGCATATTCATAAAAGCCATAACCACTACCAGGCACGTAACTACAGTCATTTTACTAATAATCAATACTTTTTTCACAGATCACATCCCCTTCTACATTTTCTTGAATTTTTTAAAGAAAAGAAATCCACCGGATCCTGCCATTGCTACCATTACAGTTCCTACGGTTGTTGCAACAAATGGATTTACACCTCTATCTGAAGAAGTGTCCTCTTCCGTAACTGATTCATTGCTTTCTTGCCGGTTCTCATTTTCTTCGGTTGTTTCCTGCTCACTCTCCTGCGCCACAGATTCATCGATATCCGCTTCGCCTGTTTGTGCTTCCTCTTCTGACCCATCCTTTCTAAGTGAGGTATTATTTCCTTTTTTCATTGTATTCTTTTCAGGTATGGGTATGGTGGTCTGTAACACTTTTTCCGGAACAGTCACCGGAGCGTTGTTTTCGTCGCCTGATCCCGAGGATTCTTCACTGCCACCGGCGGAATTGTTTCCAGTTGATGTATTGCCTCCGTTTGACGGTGTATTATTGCCTCCGCTTGACGGTAAAGCCGTCGCCTTAGGAAAAGTTTCCGGTGTATAGTTATAACCGTTACTACCCTTACTAGGTAATGAAACTAAATAGGGTGTAATTGTTCCGTATTGATTGTTTCCATCCTGGATTACCAAATACATTCCTAAATCAAGATTTTGTGTTGTTGCCTTTCCGTCACCGTCTGTTGTAACTGATTGCGTAACAGTTATTCCTGCTGTCTGCACCTGTGAAGCCAGTTCATTAGCAACCGAATTCCAATCTGAATTCTTATTGAGGTTATCAAATTGTAAACTTGTAAGTCCACTATCTAAAGTCCACTTTTCATCAGTGGAACTCCATGTTCCCACTTTATATATTTTGAATTCGACACCATTTTTCGGACCAAGATCATGCTTCAGCGTAATCGTGATCGTTCCGGTAGTTGGAGTAGCAGCAAGAACCGTTTCTTTCACACTACCCATCAGCATCAATAACACAATCCCCAGAGCACATAATTTTAATATACACTTTTTCTTTTTCATCACGTTATCCTTTCCCCTATCACTATGTGATGTTTATATTTGTTTTTTCATTGGTACTATACACATAATCATATACATGTACGGTATCCAATTCCTCATTTTTGTTTCAGTAATTGTAACACAGTACTCCCATTTTTTCCATGATTTTTTAGATTCAACTTTACTTTTATGAAATGCTGTGGTATTCTAGACACAGCCGAATTTACGGCTGATATATATTTTTTGGAGGACTTTGCAATGAACAAAGGTACAGTAAAATGGTTTAACAACCAAAAAGGTTACGGATTTATCTGTGATGAATCAGGAAATGATGTATTCGTACATTACTCAGGACTTAACATGGAAGGTTTCAAGTCTTTAGAAGAAGGCGCTGCTGTTGAGTTTGAAGTTATCAACGGAGAAAAAGGACCTCAGGCTGTAAACGTAACCAAATTATAATAAGAACTTTCTCTTATTATCAGACAAACTTTATCATATAAGTTTGTTTCATTCATCCAATGTGCCTGTTCTATAAATAAAGGATTTTAAAGTAGTCTTTTTACTTTGTATGAATTAGCGTTAATTAGGGAATGAAAAAAAGAACCATTCGCAAGACTGGTTCTTTTTTTGTGCAATAGGAAATTTCTTTGAAATTACCTATTGCACAAAAAACACT
>CAYLSH010000179.1:0-1703 GCA_964386235.1 uncultured Lachnospiraceae bacterium
AAAATTATCAGGGAAAACGAAAACGATTAAGTAAACGGAGAAAAAAGAAAATTCTTCAAAAGAATTTAACTAGAGTATAGGAGATAATTCTAAAAAAAGCAAGCAAAATCAGGCATTTCTTAAAAAAAAATAAGGAAAAACGTTTTCTTTAATATGATAGTATTCAGGGTGCGAAAAAACAATTTCGTCAGGATAAGAAGAATCAATTAGAGAAAACAGATAATAAATGATAATAAATGAAGCATTATATAATAGGAAGAAACTCGTTCTAAAGAAAATAGGAGCAGGAACCAACTCAGATAAAATGCACAAATTAGATAAAAGAAAAGTGTTTAAAACTACCAAAATGTGAATAATGACTAAAAAAATAATAAAAACCCGTTGCATTTCAGAACAAAGTGTTATATATTAAGTTTACGAAAACGATTAAGTAAACAAACCCTTGTACATGGCCCCCATATACATTCAGAGACTGCCGGGTGGTTCGTGTAGTAAGGAGGAGATTCAAATGGTATCACTTAAGGACATATCCGCTGCGTGTGGCGTCTCCGTGGCAACCGTAAGCAAAGCTCTCAACGATCACAGTGACGTTGGAGAGGAAACAAAGTTGCATATCAAAGAAACGGCTAAGAAGATGGGATACTTTCCCAATGCTTCAGCCAGAGCGCTCCGAACGAACCGGAGCAACAGCATTGGAGTACTGTTTGTAGATGAGATTCCACAGAGTGGTCTGACACACGACTACTTCTCACACATACTTGATAGTTTCAAGATAACCGTGGAAGCCCATGGATATGACGTAACCTTTATCAATTGCAATAAGAATCGAAAGAATCAGATGTCATATCTTGAACATTGTAAATATCGAAATGTAGACGGTGTGTTGATTGCCTGTGTGGATTTTGCAGACAAAGAGATCAATGAACTTCTCAGAAGCGACATACCGATTGTTACTATAGATTATGTTTATAACAACAAATTGGCAGTATCATCCGACAACGCCAAGGGAATGAGAGACCTGGTTACCTACATATATGAACAGGGACATCGCAAGGTTGCATTCATACACGGGCAGAAGTATTCTCCGGTAACGGATGTCAGGATGAAAAGTTTTTATAAAACTGCTGCAGAAGTTGGTTTGGAGATTAACGAAGATTACATAGTGGAAGGTCTTTTCCGAGATACACAGAGCGCAGAGAAGCTCACAGCCAAGTTGCTCAATATGAAAGACCGACCGACTTGTATTATATATCCCGATGACTTATGCGCCATGGGAGGAAGGAATGAGATCTTTGCAAGAGGATTGAAGATTCCGGAAGACATATCCATCGTAGGTTACGATGGGATTCGCATTACACAACAGATCGAACCGCAACTGACCACCATTTATCAGGACACACGAATGATGGGAAGGGTTGCAGCCGAGAACCTGATCAATCAGATTGAGAAGCCGAAGTCTTCGCTGATAGAACACACAGTGGTGGAAGGCAACCTGATCCGGGGACGGTCCGTTGCAAGAATACAGTAAGCGGTAACACAGTACGTAATGTTGCCAATACAAAGATGTTATTTAACTGGGGTTCCAGTTTAAATAAAAAAATATTATAAGTGGAGGAAATTATAATGAAGAAGAAATTACTCAGTGCAGTACTGAGCGTTGCTATGGTAGCTACTTTATTAGTAGGCTGTGGCGGCACAACAGA
>CAYLSH010000180.1:0-1683 GCA_964386235.1 uncultured Lachnospiraceae bacterium
ACAATTGCTATCATAGCATTGTTTTCTCTTTCCATCCAGTCAATTTTAACATAATAAATTTTAGCCAATCCCAACGTCTGCTTTTTTATATCCGCAATCATTCCCGGAAGCAACAGCGTATACCACCAATTCCACACGCTTTCCGCATATGCTTTTTTTATAAACAAAACAGCAACTATTGCGATATGCTCACTGATACAACTGTTCATATAGGACAGCTCTGTGGATATGTATAAAAAAAGTAACCAATTTTTACGTTGGTCACTTTCTTTACTCTCTACTGCTCTGCAATTCTTGCAGCCAATTCTTCTAAGTACATCCACCTATCCATTTTTTCTTCCAGCAGACTCTCTGCCGCTTCCTTGTCAGCCATGATCTGATTCAATTTTACAAAGTCTGTTGATACTGCAGCCATTTCACTTTCCAGTTTCTCTATTTTTTCTTCCAGTGCTGCGATATCACTTTCAATGGTCTCATAATCTTTCTGTTCCTGATAGGTAAATTTCAACTTCTGAGGACCACGGGTACGCTGCCCTTTTTGCGCTTGCCCGGCATTCGTCTTAGATGCATTACCTGCCTTCTTTGCCTGCTCTGCCTCTGCTTCCTCTCTCTCTGCTAACTTTTTCAAGGAGTAATCGGTATAGCCGCCTTCGTATTGTTTCAGTTTACCGTCTTCCTCAAAAGCAAAAATGCGTTTCATGGTTCTGTCAAGGAAATACCTGTCATGGGACACAGTAACAACAATACCCTCATAACGATCCAGATAATCTTCCAATATGGTTAGTGTTGCTATATCGAGGTTATTTGTAGGCTCATCCAGCAAAATATAATTAGGGGATGTAGCCAGCACACGCAGCAGATTCAACCGTTTCTTCTCACCACCGGACAATTTGCCAATAAGACTATATTGTTTTTCCGGCGGAAATAAAAATCGTTCCAACATAGCAGACGCGGAAATCATCCCATCCGTTGTCCGAATATACTCTGCCGTATCTTTTACATAATCGATCACTCTCTGCTTCGGATCCATATAGGACAAATCCACTTCGTTTTCCGCACCGTTCTTCTCAGAGGCAATTTCCTGTGCATAATATCCCATCTTAATCGTCTGCCCCACAATGATCTGTCCGGAATCAGGTGGTATCATGCCTGCGATCATTTTCATCAGTGTGGATTTGCCACAGCCATTTGGTCCGATAAAGCCAACACGATCTCCTTTTAAAAAGATATACGAAAAATCATCTATTAACTTTCGGTTCCCATATGCTTTACAGATATGTTCCAGTTCTACTGTAGTTTTGCCAAGTCTTGTCGAGATAGAACTCAATTCCACCTGTGAATCCTGCACCGGTGCCTGACGATCTCTTAACTCCTCGTAACGCTGTATATGTGCTTTCTGCTTGGTGGAACGCGCTCTGGCTCCTCTGCGCATCCATTCGAGTTCTACACGAAGTATGGACTGACGTTTTCTTTCACTTGCCTGCTCCATTTCCTGACGTTGGGTTTTCAGTTCCAAATACCCCGAATAATTTGTCTGGTAACTATAAATCAATCCCTTATCAATTTCAATGATCCGGTTCGTTACACTGTCTAGGAAGTAACGATCGTGGGTTACCATGATAAGTGAACCTCTCCACTTTTTCAGATAATCTTCCAGCCAGTCTGCCATCTCATTATCCAAAT
>CAYLSH010000181.1:0-1675 GCA_964386235.1 uncultured Lachnospiraceae bacterium
CCCTTTTGTTTATTAGGTAATTGCGAAACTATTGAATTGTAGGAATTGTATATACAATTAAATAATCTTTGGAGTTTCACAATTACCTATTTATAATCATTGAAGGATATTTTAACACTTGCATTCCATGATGTCAAAATGTAGAATGGTTTTATATAGAATTGTATATGAAATACTTACTAAGGAGAATTGCAATGGCAGATATCAGACCATTTTGTGCGGTGCGTCCGGCAAGAGAACTTGCGGATAAGATCGCAGCATTACCATATGACGTGTACAACAGGAAAGAAGCATGCAAAGTAGTGGAGAAGAATCCGCTGTCTTTTTTACGCATTGACAGGGCGGAGACCAATTTTGACGAATCCGTTTCTACCTATGATCCCTGCGTGTATGCCAAGGCAAAAGAACTGATCGAGGAAGGAATCCAAAAGGGAGAATTTGTGGAAGATACGGACAGATGTTATTACCTATACAGACTGACCATGAATGGCAGGGCACAGTCCGGTATCGTGGCGTGTTCTTCCGTGGATGATTACTGCAATAATGTGATCATGAAACATGAAAATACAAGGGAAGAAAAAGAAGTGGACCGTATCCGCCATATTGATACGACCAATTGTCAGACAGGACCGATCTTTCTTGCATTTCGTGATGTGGCAACGATCAGCAATATCATGAAGGAAGAAGAAGAAAAAGAGCCGTTGTATTGTTTTACGGCAGATGATGGGATTGAACATTGCGTATGGAAGATAAGTGATGTGGACAATAATCAAAAATTGCAGGCTGCCTTTCAGATGATGGACAAGATTTATATTGCGGACGGTCATCACAGATGTGCTTCGGCTGTAAAAGTGGGACTGCAGAGAAGAAAAGAGGGAATCGTGCAGGAGTCGGATTACTTTTTATCCGTTCTTTTCCCACAGTCCGAATTGAAGATCCTTGATTATAATCGTGTATTAAAGGATTTAAATAGCAAAACACCGGGCGATATCTTAGAGGAAGTCCGGACGCATTTTACCGTGGAAAAAAGTGAGACAGCGGTTGCTCCTTCTAAAAAAGGAGAATTTGGCATGCTCTTAGAGGATACCTGGTATCGGTTGAGTATCAAAGAAGAATTTAAGTCAGAGGATCCGGTGGCGGGGCTGGATGTATCCCTGTTACAGGAATATGTCTTGGATCCTGTTTTTGGAATCCGGAATCCGAAAACGGATAACCGTATTGATTTTGTGGGTGGCATCCGTGGACTTTCTGAACTGGAAAGACGGAATAAACTGGATTGCAGTGCAGCATTTAGTCTGTATCCGACTTCTATTGAGGAACTGTTTGCTGTTGCGGATGAGGGCAAACTCATGCCGCCAAAGTCTACCTGGTTTGAACCCAAATTACGGAGCGGATTGTTTATTCACAGAATCTGACCGGAAGCGGGTCTGGGATCAAGGGAGAGCATAGCAGAGGGGATTTTAATTTAGAGAAAGGCGTGAAGAAGGAATGAATAAGAAATTATACAAATTAATGGATTGGGCTGCGATTGAAGCTATAGAATATGCAGAAGAGGATCAGCCGCAGAAAGTATTGGGAGCGCATGTGGTAGGCAATGCCATGCTTTACCAGACTTTTTTGCCGGGGGCTTTAAAAGTAGATCTGGTATTAGAAGATGAGGACAAAACAACGGCAA
>CAYLSH010000182.1:0-1673 GCA_964386235.1 uncultured Lachnospiraceae bacterium
CTTCGGTTTTGAGGATACGGGAGAAGGGCGTTTTTTTGTAGCGTGTGGTCTCGGATTTGGGGCAACCGCAAAAAATGATCTTGTCAAAATGTTGCGAGATTATTACTGTGATGTTTCATTTGTTAATTCGGATGGGACATTGAATTTGAAGCCTGCACCTCAACACAATTCTTCGGTGTTTACTAATTACGGTGTGGCATTGGATAATACGATGCAGAATTTGGGCGGTAATGTGTTTTATCCATCAGAGTACTTCTGCCCAAAAGTATTTAAAACCGGTAAACTTCGCGTGACTAAGAAGACATATTCTATTCACCATTTTTCTGCGTCTTGGATGGACGATGCTGTTCGCAAAGAAATTAATCATACGCAAAAAATTTGTTTGAGATTTGGAGACAAATTCGGACACGTGATCCTACTGATTGAGAGCGTTTGGAAAAAGTATGGTATGTTCGGGAGTGTGAAACATCTATTTGTTTATATGTTTGAGAACTTACACGCATATTTGCCTCTAATATGCGCAATGACAAAGAAAGTATTTTGCAATGGTTCGAGATATGGATTAGTGCTTTTAGATACCGGCATGCATACGCAAAATGCCGGGGATAACATTATCATGCAGAACTGCATTACTCAATTAGTGAGCGTTTTTGGAGAGTATGAAGTCAAAAATGCCTCTCATATTTCTACACACATTTTACCGAATCGTGAGGATGGTTGCGTTGGTAAATATAATGTTTTGTGTGGAACTAATATTTTGTCCGCTCAAATGCGGCAGTATGGTCTTTGGAAACTACCTTACAATTTAGAAAAATACAACAATGTAACCTTAATGGGCGTTGGGTTCGATTCGTATAGGATGAAATATGATTTGTATACTCGTTTGTTGTTTCGCTATATGTTTTCCCGTAAAGGCGTTCACTCCGTTCGTGACAGCTTTTCTGAGAAGATGCTTAAATCAATTGGCATAAAAAATGTTCTAAATACAGGCTGTCCTACCATGTGGAACTTAACGCCCGAACATTGTGCGTGCATTCCGACGATAAAATCGTCAAAGGTTGTATGTACGGTTACCGACTACAGTCGGGATCTGCAAAACGACAGGGCAATGCTCGATATTTTGCTTGCAAACTATGACAAAGTGTACTTATGGCTTCAGGGCAGCGAAGATCCGGAGTATGTTAAAGAGCTTGGCTGTGAAGACAGAGTTGAGCTGATCGAATCATCGTTGGAAGCGTATGATTGCATATTGAATGTTGATGATCTTGATTATGTGGGAACGCGACTTCATGCCGGTATTCGCGCGTTGAGCAAGGGACATCGCAGCTTGGTCGTGTCGATTGATAATCGAGCCGAATGTATCAGCAAAGATACGGGACTGCCTATAATACATCGCGAAGATGTCTCGTCATTGCTCGAATCTCGTATATGCGGAGAAATAAAAACAGAAATTGTTATGCCTTGGGACAATATCGAACGATGGAAACGCTCTTTTGAAGCAGATGTTTGACCATTGTGTATCCAAGGTGCTTATAAATGTTAGTTGAACATTTCCGGAGGTAATGATGCAAAATCGAAGCAGAACCGAATATTCGATTCTCAATGTGTTGACCGGTATTGGCGGGTATCTACTAAATACTGTTTTGGGCTTTATATGTCGCATGGTGTTTACA
>CAYLSH010000183.1:0-1665 GCA_964386235.1 uncultured Lachnospiraceae bacterium
TTGCGTTGCTTTTAGCGACATTCTACCTATGCAAAAGCGTGCACAAAAAAAGATGGGCCCTAATGACCCATCTTTCTATCCTCATATTTGAAGTTCTGTATTAGATGTTGAAATCGCCTGCGATCTCGTTGTTGAATACATAATATACTTTTGCTTCTTCCGGTTTTACGTATAACTGAATATCTTTCAGTTCGGATGCTTTCTTGTTGTAATCATATACCCATACATCGTTTGCGATCTTTTCTAAATCTTCCATTGTGTAGTTTTTGTCAGCGAACTGAACAGCAACCGTCACATTTTTCTTGGAAGCCTTCGTTGCAACGGCTTTCTTAACGGTTTCTTTGGTGTCAGCTGATTTCTTTTTCGTTGTTTCTGCTTTTGCAGTTGTTGCTTTTGCTTTTGTAGTTGCTGCTTTTTTAGCAGGAGCCTTTTTAGCAGTTTCCTTCACTTTTGTTTCTGCTGCTTTTGCTGCTGTTACGTCAGCAGTTTTTGCTTCTTCTTTCTTAACTTCTGCTACAGGTGCTTTTACAGTTTCTTTGACTTCTTCTTTTTTAGCTAAAGTAGCTACAGGTTTCTTTGTTGTCATAATCACTTTTTCCTTTCCCCTACAATAATATTATATTTGTATAATCTGCCTTCTAGTTGATAATATCCCGTCTCACTTTATGAGTTTACTTTACAAAAATCGGCATGTCAATGCAATCTCTTACCAAAGAAATCGCAAAAAATCCCTTTTCTTTATGCAAAAAACATAAAATACAGGATCACAAGAGCGCCCAATGCAATGCGATACCAGCCAAATATCTTAAAATCATGACGTTTGATATAATCCATTAAAAACCGTATTACCACTACCGAAACCACAAATGCCGTGACCATTCCCACAAGCAGGATCACCACTTCTGAAGTTGAAAATGCAAAACCGAATTTCACCAGTTTTAACAGGCTGGCTCCCAACATAGTAGGCACTGCAAGGAAAAAGGTAAACTCCGCTGCCACTGTCCTTGAAATGCCTAAAAGCAGAGCTCCCACGATCGTGGAACCCGAGCGGGAAGTTCCCGGAAAAACAGCAGCAATCAACTGGAAAATGCCGATAATAAAAGCCGCCTTGTAAGTAATCTCTGCAATGGAATTAACCTTCGGCGTTGTCTTTTTGTTCCGGTTCTCGATCACTATAAAGAGAATACCAAAGAGGATAAGCATAATTGCCACAGTAAGATAATTCTGGAAAAGGGTTTCACAGGTCTCATCCAGTCCAAACACCACCAAAAGTCCCGCCGGAACACAGGCAACCACTACTTTAAACCACATCTGCATGACATCTTTTTTTATAATCTCTTTGGACTTAAAATCAAACGGGAACAATTTATTCCAAAAGATCAGTACGACCGCCAGTATGGAACCGAACTGGATCACCACTTTGAACATTTCCCAAAACTCCGGACTCACATCCAGCGTCACAAACTCATTTAACAGTATCATGTGTCCGGTACTACTGATGGGAAGCCACTCCGTAATCCCCTGTACAATACCAAATAATATCGACTTTAAAATCTCTGCCATTTCTTCTCTCCTTATCAAAACCTAATATCAGATAAAGGATGCCCTTCTCACCGGACATCCTTTGTAGTCATTATTTTATGAGTTACCGGGAAGTTTGCACCC
>CAYLSH010000184.1:0-1622 GCA_964386235.1 uncultured Lachnospiraceae bacterium
GCGTAGATTTTGATTTCTTTTCCATCAACTGTGATAGAATCTTCACCAGCTGTTACTTTGTCAGCTAATGCATATTTACCCTGTGCTGAGTCATACTTTAATAAGTGAGCTAACATCTTAGGGCTTGTTAAATCGTTGATAGCTACTACTTCGTAACCTTCAGCACCAAACATCTGTCTGAATGCAAGACGACCGATACGTCCAAAACCATTAATTGCAACTTTTACTGCCATTTTTAATTCCTCCTAAAAATGAATTGTTATATTTTTTCTGATTCCGGGCGCTTGTCCGGTCTCAAAATTTTTTCAGCGTCTCTATTTTAACCAATTTAGATATAAAATTCAAGTCGTTTATCAAAAAATATTAGAAAAGCCCCTTCTTTTTGGCACTTTCTTAAATATTGCCCAATTTATTTGTATTTCCCCTTCTTTTTTTAGTCATTTCTTCAATAGTTCACTTGCAGTTTTTCTTCCGATGACATAAACTAGGCATCAGAATATAAAAAAAGATTCGCTCTATGACCGGATCTTATATGGAAAGGAATTGATTATGCCGATTACTTCAGACTATCATATGCACTCCTATTTTTCGGGAGACAGTAACACCCCTATGGAACAAATGATACAAGACGCCATTTCCAAGGGACTGAAACGCATCTGCTTTACCGAACATATGGATCTTGATTTTCCCTATCAGTCATTTGACAAACCGGATATGTTCGTATTAAATGCAGATTCCTATTTATATGAATTACTTACCCTGCGCGACAAATACAAGTCGCAGATTGAGATTGGCTTTGGTGTGGAACTGGGCCTTCAGCCTTCCGTTCTAAAGGAGAACCTGATTTTTGCACGTTCCCATGAATATGATTTTATCATTGCCTCTTCCCATCTTTGCAACGGAAAAGATCCCTACTATCCTGATTTTTATGAGGGACGCTCAGAAGAAGAATCTTATCGCGAATACTTTGAAAGCATTCTGACAAATATCAAAGCCTTCCACAACTTTGACGTTTATGGACATCTCGATTATGTGGTACGCTATGGTCCTGACAAGGACAAGAACTACTCCTATGACAAATACAAGGATGTGATTGATCCCATCCTTACTTATCTGATTGAAAATGAAAAAGGAATCGAATTAAATACCGCCGGTCTGACCAATGGTCTGCGTGACTGCAATCCCTGCCGTGACATCATAAAACGCTACCGCGAACTGGGCGGCGAGATCATCACGGTCGGCTCCGATTCCCACACACCGGACACCATCGGCGCTCACTTTGACAAAGCCGCCGACATCCTGACCGACTGCGGTTTCCGTTACTACTGCGTATTTGCAAACCGCATTGCAGAATACTTAAAGATCTGAAAAATTTCTAATTTACACAAAAAACCACATGTCCAAGGCAGACTCTGCTAAAAGGCATGTGGTTTTCTTTCCTTTGCTATTTTATACAATTCTTCCACCCTGGCAGCAACTGCACCGAATTTTCACCTCCGGTTATTTGCTTTCCCATTTTCCTTCTCCTTTTTTATTTAGCCCCATACAAATACTATCACACATACCATTCCGCTCTTCAATACTTTTGTGATGTTGTGCTTTTGATCGAACGCAACCTGTAG
>CAYLSH010000185.1:0-1615 GCA_964386235.1 uncultured Lachnospiraceae bacterium
CTTTTTGCCGTTACACCTGCAAAATTCAGATCGTCCCCGGCAAATGACATGGCTTTATTGACAAGGATCCGATATTCCATATCCCCGTCGTTCTTTTCCTCTATGTATGTCTTTACATCTGCAAATGTCTGGAAACCTTTTTCTGCTATCATATTTAAATCTTTAAACATACGAAGTCGGATCTCGTTATAGTCCTGCGCCAATACAAGATTGTAGGTACCTTCTGTTTCTGTTTCCTGTGGTTCTAAGTATGCTACCACACCATTTGCCAGAGACAAGCCATAATAGGACAAATTTGTAAAGTCTGCCACCGTTTTGCCTTCACCCGGTGTAACTGTCACCACGATATCTTTCAAAACATATGGTGAGATTGGTTTTTTAGCGTCTCCTCCGTAACTATTGTTCTTTACAACACAGTTGTATTGCTTCATTACCATGTTGCCCTCTGTATCCAGCGTTCCTCGCAAATGTACGGACGGAGAACTGATCACATTGTCAGCAGACATGGAATCATGGTAAGAAGTTACACAATATAATTCAAATTTCTTCTCGTCCACATTATTTCCTGTGGAAAGATTCATAATATCCGCATCCTGATACAGGTATAACTGCGTTCCTTCTTTTGCCGTCATGGATTTATTAACGGTCAGATCCGTAATATCCATCTTGCCATTATCTAAGGTAAAAGTATCCGTTGTGATACTTCCGCCTGCATTGAATCCATAAGAATAGGAACCGTTTTCTTCTATATCCACGATCAGATTACTCAAATTTAGATCAAATGCATCCGTCACTGCCGGTTTTTCTCCGGTATAATCGTATCGATATCCCCATGATGTGGGTGCATAGACTTTTAAGTTTTTCAGACCGGTTACCGTTGTGCTATCTATGTTGACCGGTACCGGATAACTCGTATAGGTCTTATTCTCTTCACCCAGAATCAGGGTTCCGTTATCCCCTTCAAATGTAAGATTCAAGTTGTGCCAGCCGCCTTTCAATATCTGTAAGGACGTGCCACTTACCACTTTTACAGTAGGTCTCAGTTCACTCACTGAATTGTCATTAAAAACATTCACATTGGACGAAGTTGTATTTCCCTCTCCCGTGCTTGTAACAGAAAGATCATAGGAAAGTTCCAAATCAATCAATACATTATTTGTCACCAGATCACTGCCTGTTACGGTAAATGTCGGTGTGGGTGATGTGTCTTCTCCAACATGCTGACGGACAGTATACTTCTCGCCCGCTGTACCATTCGCATCCGCATATGCAATCGCTTCCCCGATGGACGTAAAGTAATAATACTCGTCATCCATCGTCACATATGCGATATCCCCATCCTGCGGTGAGGTATGTACCTCAGAAGTCTCATCTTTTGACACTTCTGCCGTCAGTTCCTCCGAGGTTTCTTCTGTTGTAGCCTCTTCGGTCGTGGCTTCTTCTGTCGTAGCCTCTTCGGTGGTCGTCTCTGCTACCGAAGTGCCCTCGGTGGTAGTCGGCTCCGTCGAAGTGCCTTCGGACGAAGGTACTTCCGATGTTTCCGGCACCGAAGATTCCGGTTCCGATGTCGGCTCCGCCGTTGTTGGCTCCGCACTACCCGGTTCGGATGATGTCG
>CAYLSH010000186.1:0-1612 GCA_964386235.1 uncultured Lachnospiraceae bacterium
ATCAACTCTCATGCAGCAGGTTACCTTGACAAGTCTAAAGAGACTATCGTAGGTTTCCAGACAGACAAGCCTTTCAAACGTTCTTTACAGCCATACGGCGGTATCAGAATGGCAGAAAAAGCATGTGCAGACAATGGTTACACAGTTGATCCTGAGATCAGCGAGTTTTTCTCAATCCACAGAAAAACACACAATGCAGGTGTATTTGATGCATACAATGACGAAATGAGAGCTTGCCGTTCTTCACACGTTATCACAGGTTTACCGGATGCTTACGGACGTGGACGTATCATCGGTGACTACAGACGTGTTGCTTTATACGGTATCGACAGACTGATCGAAGATAAGATTGACCAGAAGAACTCTACAGGACGTGTTATGACAGATGATGTTATCCGTCTTCGTGAAGAGATCTCTGAGCAGATCACAGCTCTTAAATTAATGAAAGAAATGGCTAACGCTTATGGTTGTGACATTTCTAAACCTGCTACAAACGTACAGGAAGCTATCCAGGCTACTTACTTTGGATACTTAGCAGCTGTAAAAGAGCAGAACGGTGCTGCTATGTCCCTTGGACGTACATCTACATTCATCGACTGCTACGCAGAAAGAGACTTAAAGAACGGAACATTTACAGAAGAACAGATTCAGGAATTCGTAGATCACTTCATCATGAAGTTAAGATGCGTAAAATTCGCTCGTACTCCTGAATACAACCAGATCTTCGCCGGTGACCCAGTATGGGTAACAGAATCCATCGGTGGTGTTGGTGTTGACGGTCGTCACATGGTTACAAAATCATCTTTCCGTTACTTACACACATTAGAGAACTTAGGTGCTGCTCCTGAACCAAACTTAACAGTACTTTGGTCTACAAGACTTCCTCAGGCATTCAAGAAATACTGTGCTAAGATCTCTATCACAACATCTTCAGTACAGTACGAAAACGATGACTTAATGCGTGTAACACATGGTGATGATTACGGTATCGCTTGCTGCGTATCTTCTATGGTTATCGGTAAGCAGATGCAGTTCTTCGGAGCACGTGCTAACTTAGCTAAATGTTTACTTTACGCATTAAATGGTGGTATCGATGAAGTTACCAAGAAACAGGTTGGTCCTAAGTATCGTCCTGTAACCGGTGATGTTCTTGATTACGATGATGTAATGGACAAATACACAGACATGATGGAATGGTTAGCAGATGTATATGTAAATACATTAAATGTTATCCACTACATGCATGATAAATACTGCTACGAAAGAGCTCAGATGGCTTTACATGACAGAGATGTATTACGTTACTTCGCTACAGGTCTTGCAGGACTTTCCGTAGTAACCGACTCTTTATCCGCTATCAAATATGCAACTGTTAAGCCTATCAGAGACGAAGACGGAATCATCGTTGACTTCGAGACAACCGGTGAATTCCCTAAATATGGTAACGATGATGACCGTGCCGATGTTATCGCTCATGACTTAGTTTCTAAGTTCATGACAATGCTTAGAAGACATCACACATACAGAAATGGTTTCCCGACCATGTCCGTATTAACCATTACTTCTAACGTAACATATGGTAAGGCAACAGGTAACACACCTGACGGACGTA
>CAYLSH010000187.1:0-1611 GCA_964386235.1 uncultured Lachnospiraceae bacterium
TGCATACATTTAGATAAGTATGGAAGGGGTTTTTTTATGGACAAAAAAAGAATGACAGAGTTTGATCTATACAACGATATAAAGAACCGGTGCAATGGTGAGATATTTGTGGGAGTGGTTGGTCCGGTGCGTACCGGAAAGTCCACCTTTATCAAACGATTTATGGATCTGATGGTCCTTGCGAATATGGAAGAGTCACCGGAAAAAACACGGCTGCAGGATGAATTGCCACAGAGCGGAACCGGCAGAACGATCACAACCACGGAACCTAAATTCATTCCGAAAAATGCTGCTAATATAAAACTGGCCGAGGATGTGTCCGTCAATATCAGAATGGTGGACTGCGTGGGCTATATGGTGGAAGGGGCCACGGGTCATATGGAAGAGGATATGCCCCGCATGGTCAAAACACCATGGTTTGAAGAAGAGATTCCTTTTGTAAAAGCGGCTGAGGTCGGAACCCGTAAAGTGATCCGGGATCATTCCACCGTGGGGATCGTTGTGACTACGGACGGCAGTGTGACCGATTTAGAACGCAGTGCCTACGAGACGGCAGAAAAAGAGACCATAGAAGAATTACAGTCCCTGCACAAACCATTTATCGTATTGATCAACACGGCAAAACCATATTCGGAAGAGGCAAAGCATCTGGCAGACTCGATACAGTCTGCCTATGGGGTTACGGCAATCCCCATGAACTGTCAGCAGATGAAAAAAGAAGATATCCGTAAGGTGTTGGAAAATCTGTTATACGAATTCCCGGTATCGGTGATGGAATTTTACATGCCCAAATGGGTGGAAATGTTAGAAAATACGCATCCTTTCAAGGCGGGCTTGATGGACAGTATCCGGGAACTGACAAAGGATATCCACTGCATGCGGGATGTGATCGAGAAACCGCTTACAATGGATAACGAACAGGTAAAACACTGTGTGACCGAACACATCGGCATGGAAGATGGTGTGGTCCGCATTCTGCTGAATCTGGAAGATACCTGTTATTACCGGATGCTCAGTGAGTGGACACAGAGTGAGATCAACAGTGAATACGACCTCCTCAGACTGCTCAAAGAGTACACGTCCATGCAGAAAGAATACAAAAAAGTCCAAAATGCCATGGACTCCGTGCGCCACACGGGCTACGGCGTGGTGACACCGGAACGGACGGAGATTAAGCTGGATAAACCGGAGATCATCAAACACGGTTCCAAATACGGTGTCAAGATCCGTGCAGTCAGCCCATCCGTTCATTTCATCCGTGCAAACGTGATCACGGAGATCGCCCCGATCGTTGGCAACGAACAGCAGGCAAAGGATCTGATCGCCTACATCGGACAGTCAAAGGAAGAGTCGGACAGCATCTGGGATACCAACATCTTTGGCAAGACCGTCGAACAACTCGTCTATGACGGCATCTCCGGCAAGATCGCCATGATCGGCGAAGACAGCCAGCAACGCTTACAGGAAACCATGCAGAAGATCGTCAACGACTCCACGGGTGGCTTTATCTGCATCATCATATAGCACTTGCTTTATCGGGCAGAATGCTTTCGCATTCTGCCTTTTCGTGCCGGGAGTAGGTAATTTTTTGCAGTGCATATTCATTTTCAC
>CAYLSH010000188.1:0-1553 GCA_964386235.1 uncultured Lachnospiraceae bacterium
CTGCCTGGCTCAAAACATTTATCCCGCTTGCCGTATATGCCGGAATCGCACTGCTTTCTGCCTGCCTTTCCGAAAATTCCTACTTTTCATTTCACGGTATATCGGAACAATTTGAATCAGTTTGGGCTTTATTGGGATATTGCCTTATTACATATTACAGCTTTTTAATCCTGCAGACAGAAACAGCACTGCGGCGCGTCCTGCGCTGGTTTCTGATTGGCATGATTCTGACAACACTGCTCGGATTATCTCAGGCACTCTATCACGACTTCTTCCGCACCGGTCTTGGAAAAGCATTGATTCTGCCTTCCAACTATCATAATCGCGGCAATCTGGAGTTCAAGTTTTCACCGGGACAGGCATACCTTTCTCTGTACAACCCGAACTATGTCGGATTCTATGCCGTTTTGACAATTCCTATTCTGGGAGCTGTTATTTTCACTGCAAAAAAGCTTTGGCAGCGGATTGCCTGCGGTATTCTGTTAATTGGCTTACTCGTTGTGCTGTTCGCTTCCCAATCCCGTGCAGGTGTCATTGCACTGGTCTGTGTCATTTTGGTTACTCTGCTCTTTATGCGCAAAACCTTTTTGAAACAATGGAAAATCATGGTTCCCATAGCTGCTATTGCCTGTATTGCCTTTATCGCATTAAATCTGCTGAATCATAATCTGCTGCTGAACCGTTTCGAACATCTGCTCTCTTCCCGGGTAGCCGATACAAGCTTACAAAGCATTGAAACAAAAAAAGATTGTGTTTCCGTTACTTATAATAAGAATACTCTCCGTTTTTATGTGACACAGGACGAAGCAGGTAATGATGTTTTTCGTTTATTGGACGATGCAGATCAGGAGGTTACCTGCAGCTTCGACTCCACTGCCGCCCTGTACCGCATTGCAGACAAACGCTTCCCTATGACCTTCAGCTCCGTGCGCTCGGACAATTTTAACGGCTTCCTTGTCAACATCAACGGAAATACATGGTATTTTTCCAATCTGATGAAAGAAAATGATACCTCCTTCTATGCAATGGCAGGTTCATTGAAGCTGTTCAAAATGCACAAAACAGAGGAAACGACGGATTTTATGAAACGTTATGGTTACTTTGCCAGCCGTCGAGGTTATCTCTGGCTCAAAACACTGCCTCTGCTGAAGGAATATTTCTGGTTTGGCTCCGGTCCTGATACATTCCAGATTGCATTTCCAAATGATGAATTGGTTGAAATGAGCAACTTCGGTTATAAGAATTTATTAGTAACCAAGCCGCATTGCATGTATCTGCAGATAGCAGTACAGACCGGTGTTCCTTCCCTGATTGCTCTCTTAATCTTTTGGGGATGGTATATTGTCAGTAGCTTCCGTCTATATTGGAAAAACAGCTATGAAGGACATCTTGCGAAGTTTGGCATTGCCATCCTTGCGAGTGTAATCGGATACCTGATTATGGGATTAACAAACGATTCCTCCATCACAATTGCACCGGTATTTTTCGCACTGACCGGCATGGGGCTTGCTATCAATCATATGCTGGCATCCCGTCAGCCGGCAGAATAGAAC
>CAYLSH010000189.1:0-1539 GCA_964386235.1 uncultured Lachnospiraceae bacterium
GTCTGGAAGCCAAGCTGAACCCGGGGATTGACGGCGTGGACGGCCTCATAAACCAGCGTAAAGAGGTCACGCATCCGGTCAGAGATATCCTGCACCCAGGCTTCGCGCAGCGCGACGGCGTCGGGCTGCTCCATGGCCTCCACGAGGCTCTCGCGGGTGTAGTCCGTTCCCATGCGGCGGTTGAAGCGCTTCATGCAGTCCGGGCAGAAGCAGCCGAACTTGACGCCGTTCCAGAAGAACTTCACATCGTCATCCACCCAGAGGAAATCTGCACCGGTGGCGGCGTACATGGCGTATTTTTCCCGCAGGAAGGCCTTGCGCGCGTCATTTTCCGGGCAGAAGCAGGCAAGCGACGCATCGCCGCGATAGCCGATGATCGGCTGGAAGGGCTGGCCATAGATGGTATAGCCCTCGTCGATGTGGCCCAGGGTGCAATGGACATTGATGCCCACGCTGGAAAAGCCCAGCGCGTGAAGCTCGCCAATGCGTTTTTGCAGAACGGCGGCATTCTCCCGCAGCTCCTCCATGGGGATAGCGCCGTGGTGGCAGAAGCCGTCAAAGAGCGTCAGCTCGTCAAAGCAGCTGCGGTGGCGAAGCATAAAGTCAACCAGAGCCCGGAAGGTCTCCTCGGCCTGAAGCTGCCGCAGATGAATACGTTGCGCGATTTTCATGGTATTCTTTCCTTTCCCTGAAATAAAACATTCGGTATTCTCACCGGCTTAGCGGAGCAGAATACCGAATGAGGTTTCTGTTATGAATTATCCCTTTGCAGCACCGGCGGTCAGACCATCGATAAACTGCTTCTGCATGAACAGGAACGCAACAACAACCGGAACCATGGCAAACAGCAGATAGCCGAAGACCAGCGCCCAATCGGTCGAATGCGGGCCAATGGCAGTATAGATGCCGACTGTGATCGTCTTGACCTGGCCAAGCAGCAGCGGCGTCATAAAGTCATTCCATACGCTCAGGCCATTGAAGATTACAACGGTTGCCGTACAGGGCTTGATGAGCGGGAAGATAATTTTCCAAAAGGTATAGAATTTGCTTGCGCCGTCCAGTGCTGCGGCTTCCTCAAGCTCGATGGGGATGGTCTTGATGAAGTTTGTGAACATGAACGTCGCGAACGAAATGCCGCCGGAGATAAAAATCAGAATCAGAAGCGGCACACCAAAGGACAGTCCCAGCGCCCGGATCAGAATGGAAAGCGGAATGTACACGATAACATAGGGAACCATCAGTCCGGACAGAAAATAGATGCGCAGGAAGCGCGAGGCCTTGGAATCGTTTCTGGCAATATAATACGAAGCGAGAGAACTGATCGCCACATTGATCGGCACAGCGCAGAGGACAAGTACAACAGAGTTGCGGTACATTTCCAGCACACTGTTGCTTTTGTTGCTGAGAATGCGCTTGATACCCTCCACAACGGGCGGGATCGGGAGGCTCAGCGGAGAGGTCATAACCGTGTCACTGGGCTTAAAGGCGTTGACGACGGTCAGATACAGCGGAACCAGGAAAAAGACCGCAATCAGGCAC
>CAYLSH010000190.1:0-1523 GCA_964386235.1 uncultured Lachnospiraceae bacterium
GTTCAATGGGTTCATCTTCATCCTCACTTTCATCCTCGAATTCATCCCCACTTTCTTCTTCACCTTCATCACCACCTTCATCGCCACCATTTTCATCACCACCACCTTCATCACCACCCTCATGAGGTTCATCATCCCTTCGAAGGTATAATAGGTTCTCAATATTATACCTGCTATGGCTAGGACGAATATTTTCGTTCAAACACAAGTCTCTTGCAGGAACAGTAATAATTGAGCCAGTGAAATTGTTATTCCTATCATAAATCGTTTTCAATTGTATTCTGAACGAATTTCCAATTCTTTCACGAATTATAGCAGGATTAGCAGAGATATATCCGTTTTTCTTTCCATATTTCATTTGCCCAGGCATTACCCGATATCTAACTATTGTTCCTATTCTGAATTTTCGATCCAGCTTTTCATAATTTTTATATTTAGACAAATAATCTTTGATTTTGATTCTTCTTCTCAATTCTGGATTTCTCCAGACTTGTTCTGGTGTATAAAAAATTTTTTTAAACTTTTTTTTCTTGCTTTTTCTTTTAGGGTCTTCTAGGAAGAGAGAGCTATGATAGGTTCGATTGTATCGTTTCACAATAACTTCTAGAAAAGGAACCCAATTAGGATATCTTGCCGCATTGTAATAAGACTTTATAATTTCTCTTAGGGTTCTAATAACTCGATCCACACGTGAGAGTGTAGTGTGCATATTTTGTGAAGCATTCACCTGGAAATAATGAAACAAATGTTTCGTATCGTTATATCTTTTAATTTCATTGTACTCCTTTCCTGAATCTGAAATAAGTTTTGAAATTCTCATGCCAATGTCCTTAAGAAATTTTTTAAAAACAAAGAGGATCTCTTTTGCATTCTTTGAATGGAGGGGGTAAGCCCAAACCCATCTTGAAGTCGCTTCAATGAGAACCAGTGCACAGCTGTAATCTGGAGGTGCTCCATGATAATTACGATGTAAATCGTCATGTTCCCTAATATTTTCCCCCTTTGTCTTCCTTGAACCTCTATTATCATCATTCTCAACAGTGAGTGACGTGATAAACATAATATCCATATAAAAGGTAAAATCTTGCCCAATAATCGGAAGACTAATTTTTGTAGGAGGGAAAAGCTTTGTCAAATATTTTTCTTTCCTCTCTGGATCCCTTTCTGATGCTTCTAATACTTGATCACCTAATCTTAATACATCTAAATGTGCGTCCATTTTTAAATTAAAAACAAAGAAATAATAAAGGATTTTTAATTACCTTAACAATTAATATCTTCCATAAAAGGAACCAGGAGGAATCCATGCTCCTCCGCTCATTTTGGGGCATTTTTTGCCTCTCCCATAACCATAACCTAATGCCTTTGCAGCTGAAGCAGCAGCCTGCGCAGCAGGATGAGGGACCATTCCTAGTGCCTTTGTAATAATTCCAGTTCTCTTAGCAAAGTTATTAACCTTTCTCGCCGCGTTTTTAATTTTATCCCAGGCCCCCTTTCCATAGATTCTGCTGATTCTGTAACGA
>CAYLSH010000191.1:0-1513 GCA_964386235.1 uncultured Lachnospiraceae bacterium
AACCTTGACCTTAAATCCTCGGAGCAATACATGGGGCTGTTCGGGTACGCTTACTATGGAATGACCGTCCGGAATGTGGTCATCGACAGCAGCTGCAGGATCACGAGCACATATAAGGCCAACAACGCCATTGTGGGAGGACTCGTTGGGTATTGCTATGCACAGAGTGGGCCCTGCAGAATTGAGAATAGCATTAACGTGGGAGATGTGACATACAGCGGGAGTGGGAGCGAAGAGACCTTATATCTCGGGACACTCGCCGGGTACCTCTATCCGAGCTCCAGCTACAAGGTTGATGTGAAGAACTGCGCCAATTATGGGAGCGTCACACATTCTGGGGCTGCTTATAACTCGTACATCGGGGGGATTGTAGGGTATATCCAGTCCGGTTCAGGACCATACTCATATGTCCGGAACTGCCTCAATTACGGGGCGATCAGCCACGCCGGAAGCACAGGAAACAACATGTACATTGGAGGTATCGTAGGGCACGTGTATTATTGTTTCATTGAAAACTGTGTGAGCGCAGGAGAGATCTCTGGATCGACTGGGTCAGCGAAAAAACGGTATATCGGAAGCATCGCTGGGCAAGTCAGTTCCGACGGGTACATCCGTTTCTGCCATTGGACCGACGATATCGGGGTAAACATCATAGTTGGAACCGGGACTGCTGGGAGCATAGGGGCGACATACAGCTATGATAGCGGTACACTTGAGAATACAGGAGCCATTTCCGCATACAATTACACAGGGACATCCCTTGTCGACGCGCTCAATTCATTTGTGGACAGATATTATACTGCGGATGTTTTCTCATACTGGGTTCTGAACAAGGAAAAGAATAGGATGAGATTCGTCGTAAATGACATAGGACTTTCTTTCGAGCTGAGCTCGCAGATTATCCTCCTCCCCAACTTTAGGAGCGATAGTGTTATGGTCTTTGACGGGTGGTATGAGGGCGAAGAGTTCACTGCTCCCCTAGAGGAGTTTGAAATCTTTAACGACACCGTGCTCTACGGAGGATGGGGTGAGAACACTGAGCGCTACACCATCAGGTTCGATACTCGTGGAGGAAGCCCTGTTGAGCCACTGACAAGGAAATATGGGACCACCGTAACTCTGCCGAGTGACTCTATCAAGGATGGATGTGTGTTCTCCTGGTGGGAGAACGACTACGAAGACATCATGAGTTCGAGCATTGCCATTCCCATATACAACATTACTCTCCACGCTGTGTGGAAGTGTACACACATCAAAACATCTGGGGATCTTATTGACCTGTCCAAAATCGTAAATCGGCGCAATGATTATTTCGCAGGGACGACCGTGTTCCTCGACAACGATATCTACTTCCCAGTGAACCCGCCGGACCCCGCGCAGCACTTCCACCCGATTGGGAATATCACCAGCGGAAATCAATTCCGGGGGACCTTCGATGGGCAAGGACACGTGATCCTGAACCTTGACCTTAAATCCTCGGAGCAATACATGGGGCTGTTCGGGTACGCTTACT
>CAYLSH010000192.1:0-1496 GCA_964386235.1 uncultured Lachnospiraceae bacterium
GCCCATCCAGCTCGATGGTGCGTCCTGTCTCGGTTTTATCAATTCCGAACAGTGCCCGCAGAACTTCGGATCTTCCGGCGCCAACCAGCCCTCCAAGTCCCAGAACTTCTCCCTTTCGCAGATCAAAGGAGATGTCATGGATGCTCCTGTTTGTGAATCCTCGCACCCGCAGCCGGATATCGTTTGTGGCAGTCTCTTCCTTTGGATAGATGTTGGAAATTTTCCGCCCCACCATCATCTGCACCAGCTCATCCGCATTGGTCTGGCCAATATCACGGGTCGCAATTTTTTCACCATCCCGGAATACCGTAACGCGATCCGCAATACGCTGAATGTTCTCCAAACGGTGGTCAATATAGATCATGGCAACGCCCTGCTTGCGCAGCCCATCCAGAATCTCAAACAGGCGAATGGAGTCGGCCTCTGTAATGGAGGAGCAGGGTTCATCCAGAATCAGAATTCGGGCGTGGGAGGATAACGCTTTCGCAATCTGAACCATTTGCATTTCCGCAACAGGCAGAAGCTTTACCCGGTCAGTTGGCTTTGCCGGGCACTGTACCATATCAAGATATTTTTGCGCTTCCTGGTTCATCTGCTTATAGCGAACCAGACCGAATGGCCCGACAGGTTCCCGGCCCATAAAAATGTTCTCCGCAACAGTTACAGTTCCGGACAAGCTCAATTCCTGATACACGATGGCAATGCCCAGGGCCTCTGCGGTTGCGCAGGATGAGAGCCTGACTTCTTTTCCGTCAATCCATATTTCGCCTTCTGTGGGAGCATAATTCCCAGCGAGAATTTTCATTAGTGTGGATTTTCCAGCTCCATTTTCACCACAAAGTGCGTGGATTTCACCCGGTCTCAGATCAAAGTCCACCTGATTCAGTGCTTTGACACCTGGGAACTCCTTGGATATCCCCTTCATTTCCAGAATAAGATTTTCCTTCATAGCACGTCACCCTTTAGCGCTTTTTGTCCTGAATCAGATAATTGGAACCGATAACCGCCAGGATGATAATCAAGCCTTTCACAATATCCTGATAATAGGAGTCAACACCGAGCAAGGTCAATCCGTTGACGAATACGCCCATAACCAGTGAGCCCAGCAGGGTTCCGAACATGTTTCCGCCGTCTCCCGTGAACGAGGAGCCGCCGATAATTGCCGCCGCAATGGCATTGCCTTCAGCTCCCAGACCGGTCATAGCGTTTCCAGAGCCAAGACGAGCCAGCGTAATGGCACCTGCCAGTGCGAACAGCGCTCCGGCTAAGGTATATGTCTTGATCTTAACCCGGGCAACATTGATGCCGGAGTTGCGCGCGGCATTTTCGTTTCCGCCGATTGCCTGGCAGTTCCGCCCAAAGCGGGAACGGCTTGCAATCACCCACATAATCAGCATAACCGCAATGGTCCACACAGCGGTCACCGGAATCCCAAGCAAACGACCACGGCAGAAAATATTCCGCATGGTTTTGCTGGGAAGGCTGATGGTATTGCC
>CAYLSH010000193.1:0-1483 GCA_964386235.1 uncultured Lachnospiraceae bacterium
ATCTTAACCAGCCACTTAAATGCATGTGCCGCTATACCATTGACTTGTTCGAAATTACAATATTCTATAGGTTCTCCACCAAAAGACTCCTTAAATTCTGTGATATGAACAACCTCATCCGTATGTCCGGCACCACCCCAGTCATAGGTAAGTTTCCCCTGTTCTTTAAAATGCTTCATTTCCTCATAGTGAAGCAGTCTGTTTGCCATACCAATCAGATTTTTGGTATTGCCTTCTGTATCTTTCTGCAAACGATACAAAGATGCCGAATGCAGTAACCGAACCGTATCCGCATCCCCAATATGCGTATGATAAATCGCTTTTTCCCCATTGACAATAGCATACAATATTCTATAGGTTCTCCACCAAAAGACTCCTTAAATTCTGTGATATGAACAACCTCATCCGTATGTCCGGCACCACCCCAGTCATAGGTAAGTTTCCCCTGTTCTTTAAAATGCTTCATTTCCTCATAGTGAAGCAGTCTGTTTGCCATACCAATCAGATTTTTGGTATTGCCTTCTGTATCTTTCTGCAAACGATACAAAGATGCCGAATGCAGTAACCGAACCGTATCCGCATCCCCAATATGCGTATGATAAATCGCTTTTTCCCCATTGACAATAGCATACCCTATTGTCAATGCATTTTTACTACGATATTCTTTCAATTCCTGTTTTAACTTTTCTTTGTCGGAAAGAGAAGTCCCTTTGCTCTCCCAAAACATGGAAAAAAAATCACAAAATTCGGAAATCTCCGCGTCCGTTATCCGTTCACTGTCCAAAATCTCCCATGACACATCTTCTCTTGCGGCACGATTGACCTTGTATTTACAACTCTTTGAAAAATGTTGTTTTATTTCCTCTGCGGATTCGCTCAGATCCGTAATCAGCGTTTCAAAGTTCACATATGACGTTTTGGGTCTGCTTCCCCGATATTCGTAATACGAAACGATTCCCGGTTTTAAAAACGGTTCTGTTGCAAACCACACTGTATAAAAATGGATCCCATGTTTTTTTCTGTGAAGTACAAGCATACCGTCTCTCCTGTCCCAAACGCACTTAATCATGTAAGTATACCATACTTTCTTCTATAAAGCAAAAGAGCAGCATGATATTCTCACACTGCTCCGTTCCCATTACTGTTCAATTCTCTGAATGATCTGACTGGCGATATGCTCTGCCAAAATCCGGTATCCCGCCGGGCTCATATGAATACCATCGGGTACAAACTGCTGATTCACATCCGGATCGTGGCTATTTAAGATATTATTATTGTACAGGTCAATAACCTCAAAACCATATGGAGGTACAATTGTATTGATTGCTTCGGCAAAAGTGCTCTGATGCACCATATTGCCCGGATCCATCGCATATACACCATCATTTAAGATCGTAGCCGGTGGATTTACATAAATGAATTTGATGTAACTATCTTCATTATGTTCTCTGAGCGAGTATTTTATCCCGGATACCATCTCATC
>CAYLSH010000194.1:0-1471 GCA_964386235.1 uncultured Lachnospiraceae bacterium
CTTTACAACTGGATGATCAACTTCCAGTATATGTCAGATGAATATGTTAAGATGTACAAAGATTCTAAGCCGATCGCAGATGGCAACGAACCTGACATCTACATTTTCTCCGATCCTCAGTGGGCTCCTCACGAAGCACCTGACGTTGATTACAGCTGCTTAAGCGATCCTCTGACACTTTGCTATTTTGATACAAACCAGAACTGTGCAGCAATCCTTGGTATGAAATACTTCGGTGAGCACAAAAAAGGTACATTAACAATGGCATGGGCACTTGCTAACAGAAATGGTTATGCATCCTGCCACGGTGGACAGAAGGAATACTCTTTGGAAGGCGGTAAGAAATTCGTTGCTTCCGTATACGGTTTATCAGGATCCGGTAAGTCTACCTTAACACATGCTAAGCATGGTGGAAAATACGATCAGTTCGGTGGTATTAAGGTTCTTCATGATGATGCATTCATCATCAACACAGATACCTGTGCTTCTATCGCATTAGAGCCGACATACTTCGACAAGACAGCAGATTATCCTACAGGATGTCCTGACAATGAATATTTATTATCTGCTCAGAACTGTTCTGCAACTATGGACAGCGAAGGCAAGATTCAGTTAGTAACAGAAGATATCCGTAACGGTAACGGACGTGCGATCAAGTCCAAATTATGGTCTCCTAACCGTGTGGACAAGATTGACGCTCCTGTTAACGCAATCTTCTGGATCATGAAAGACCCTACCATTCCGCCGGTAGTAAAATTAAAAGGATCCGCACTTGCTTCTGTAATGGGTGCTACACTTGCTACCAAGACATCTACTGCAGAACGTGTTGCAGCCGGTACAGATATGAACGCTCTTCGTATCGTTCCTTACGCTAACCCATTCAGAACATACCCATTAGTAAATGACTATGAGAAGTTCAAAAAGTTAGTAGAAGAAAAGAACGTAGACTGCTACATCGTAAATACAGGTGACTTCATGGGAACAAAATGTAAACCTGCTGATACATTAGGCATTCTGGAAACAATCGTAGAAGGAAAAGCTAAGTTCGAGCAGTGGGGACCTTTCGAAGACATCGAAATCATGTATGACTGGTCCGGCAAGACAGCAGACTTTAAGCCTGACTTAAATGACGCTTCTTACAAGGCAGCATTAAAGAGCGCTATGCAGAATCGTGTAGATGCTGTTAAGGGATTTGCTGAGAAGAAGGAAGGCTATGATAAACTTCCTGATGAAGCATTAGCAGCAGTACAGAAACTGGTTGACGCTTTATAAGATTTATAATCAGAATCGAAATCCTCCGGATATATCCGGAGGATTTTTTGCGCACGCTTTTGCATAGGTAGAATGTCGCTATAAGCGACGCAAAAGCGGCGCTGGAGTTTCGCAAGCGAAACTCTTTTTAAAAAACACATAAAAATTACAATAATTTCCGGTTGTATTATGGGATGTTTTTGCGTATAATAAGAGTAAC
>CAYLSH010000195.1:0-1466 GCA_964386235.1 uncultured Lachnospiraceae bacterium
TGGTAACAGACAAACTGCGTAGAGAACTATATGTTCTGCTCTACGAGGGCTAATGACATAGCCCTACCTTGGAGTACGACCTATCAGAAATGAACTGGTCAGCCGATACCTTTCGGCAGCTACCAAGAATCCCCTGCCTTTAGGCATGGGGAGTGTCAATTGGTAATAATTTGATTTTGTTTCATGAAACTTCAGGCAGTCCGATTAAAACCAACATAGTAAGAAAATATATTGAATTGTATCTGATGTGAGAAAAATGATGTCATGTTTTATGTGAGGGGAAGGTGCTATAGGATATAACGTGTCGCATAATTTCCGGTTTGGGGAATCCATACGAACAGTTATATATGCTTGCGAAAATAGAAATGTAATGCTAGGATACATTTTATACAATAAATATATATACTCGGAGTATAGTTATGGATAGAAAAGAGGCTGTACGGGAAAGTATACGATGGAATATGTGTACCGGTTCCTTTGGATAATCCTTATGAATATTGGGATACGGAGACCATGACCCGGAAGGGATTGTTATCCATGAAACATATGGCGGTAGCTTGCGGAGTGGGTCAGATTGGAAAAAGTAGTTTATTATGTAATCCGAAACATGGGAACAGACTTACGTTGGGTGCTGTACTAACCAATCTGGATTTTCACAGTGATCCGTTTTGTGAGAATATATGTATCCCGGAATGACCGGTGCGTGATGGCATTGATATTTGCAGATCATGAAAAAAAGATAGGGTGGTATTTTTTGTGGTAATTGGTGTAATTCAGGCAAGTTCACAGATAAATAAGAACAGCATTTTATTTGATGCAGTAAAAGAATATGCAAAAGGGCATGAAATTGTAAATTTTGGTTGTTTTGCGGATGACAGTATATATTCATATATTGATATTTCATTGGAAATAGGGATTCTTCTTGCGAGTAAAGCAATTGATTTTATTGTAACAGGATGTTCATCCGGGCAGGGAATGATGTTAGCATGTAATAATATGCCGGGAGTTATATGCGGATACGCTCCAACCCCAATGGATGCCTATTTGTTTGCACAAATAAATAATGGAAATGCTATTTCTTTACCGTTGGGTGAAGAATATACCTATGCCGGAAGTGACAACTGTAAGAAAACGATTGAAAAACTGTTTTGTGAGCCGTTTGGCCAGGGGTATCCGAAGGAACAGTCTGCGAGAAAACTTAGGGACACAAAACTGCTTAAATCAATAAGGGAAAAATCACAAGTTGATTTTATTACATTTTTGGAAAGAATGGATCATGATTTGATTACAAAAGTTTTACAAAAAAGCGATGTTGTAGATTATGTCCTGACTTATGGCACGGATACGGCAGTCATTAACTGGATTAAGCAGCATATGTACAAAGTTTAAAGAGAACATTTCGAGTTTTGTGTAACCAATAGAAATTTGATACAGGACTAGGGTGGCCGACTGGAGTAGAATCCGGT
>CAYLSH010000196.1:0-1453 GCA_964386235.1 uncultured Lachnospiraceae bacterium
TGTATTTGTCAACCGAAAATCAGGTCAAACGCTCATTGAAAACTAGGTCACTTTGGACCAAGTTTTACACCTGCAGTTTTGATACCACAGGTGCAGAGGTTATTTAGTTACTGTTGCGAAGTCGGATCCGTTGCTCCGGAGCGTTTCACGAAGCCGGTAGGAATCTCCTTCCATATCAATCAGATACGCTTTGTATGTAAGCCTATCAACGATTGCACTTGTAATGGCGGCGTCGCCAAAGATTTCATCCCATCGTTCAAACGTAAGGTTTGATGTAATGATGGTGGATTTCTGGGATGCTCTTAACGAAAGCACTGTAAATAGCAAATCAGCCGCTTCTCTGTCGAAGGAAATATAGCCCAACTCATCGGCAATGATAAGGTCATACTTTTCAAAGCGTTTCTGATAAGAACGGAGTTTTTGTTGGCTGTTGCTTTCTTTCAGTTCGGTAACCAGATAAGGAATGGTTGTGTAAAGAACACGATAACCCTGCTCACAGGCTTTGATTCCAAGACCGATGGCAGTGTGTGTCTTTCCGGTTCCGGGATTACCGGTCATGATGATGTTTTTACTTTCCCTGATAAAGTCAAGGGAACACAGCTCCGGTAAGCGTTTCCCCATGGCTTTCGGCAAAAGATCCAGTTCCAGGTCTTCGATATATTTCCGGTATGGAAACTTTGCTGCTTTGATTTTGCGCTCTTTGGCACGTTCTTCTTCAGCATCGACTTCCATGCGGAGTAACTGATGCAAAAATCCTTCATAGTCTGTAGCGTTTTTAACGGCTTCTTCTAAGTGCTCACTGATGACATTCAGTTTCAAAAGACTACAGTATTCTTGAATTTCGTGTTGTATTTTTGCCTTCATTTAAACCACCTTCCTCTCTGAACTGTTTTGTATCATACGAAGGCGGTCGTACTGCGAAAGCGTACTTTTTGATTTTTCGCTTAAGCGGTCTGTTTTTAGAGTTGATTGTTTCAGATTTTCTTCCCGCTTTGCGCAAAGAAGTGCAACCTTATCTGCACTCATGTCCAGCGGGGAAATCTTTTCAAGTTTACACAGGGCTTCGGTAACGGTGGATACCCCGTATTCATATATGACATCTAAAACCTCTAGAAAAGTTTTCGTATCCTTGCTATAATACTTTTCGTAAATGTTTTTAACCATGGTGTCCGACTGAAGCAATGCAGTGCTTTGACGTAGGGCACCTGGTTTTCTTTTCAGGGTTCTTAAGTAATGGTAAATGTCTATCCGCCATTCCTGTACCCCGAATTCTCTGTCATGCTGTGCCACAATGGTTCCGTCATGATATATGACAACCTTATCGGTATACAGACGCACATCAACCATTTTCCCTACCAGCATATCCGGAACTGAATAATGATTACGTGCAACAAGGATTGTGGAATACTTGTCGACTTTGGCAGTACTCTTCATACAGCTTTCAAACTTTGGC
>CAYLSH010000197.1:0-1432 GCA_964386235.1 uncultured Lachnospiraceae bacterium
TCCTATTACAAAAAAATAAGGGACGTTCCAAATATCAGAACGTCCCACACATTTTTGATATAAAATCGGGTATTTGACAAATACTGCCGCTAATAAAGCGTAACGGTGTCTCTTTAGCGTCTGGTTGTCGGTTCCTGCGTGATTGCCTTTCCTAAAACCACGGTCAGAGTCTGTTCCTTGTAGTCACCATTTTCTGCACGCATAACGGTCACTTCCACGCTTTCTCCGATCTCATAATATTCCAGATAGCCCTGTAAATCCTCCATGCTGCCAACGCTGCTTCCTTCAAAAGCCGTAATGATATCGCCATTTAACATACCGGCGTTTGCTGCTGCGGCTCCCTGGTATACCTGCGTTACATAAACACCAAGAGGCATGCCATACATATTGGCTACATCCGATGTTACATTAATACCTGTGATTCCAAGGTAACCTTTGTTTTCTTCTGCTACCTTGTCCTTTGTTTCTTTGGACATCAAATTCTCAATGATCGGTTCTGCGGATGAGATTGGAATTGCATAGCCCATTCCTTCAATGGCGCTACCGCCAATCTTGTTGGAATTGATACCAATGACTTCCCCTTTCACATTTAAAAGGGCACCGCCTGAGTTACCGGGATTGATCGCTGCATCCGTCTGAATGAGGTTCCCTGTTGTGGAACCATCTTCTGAGATCTCAATCTGTCTGTCAAGTGCACTGATAACACCGGTTGTAACAGACTGTCCGTAGCCAAGTGCGTTACCGATCGCAATCGCAGGCTCTCCAACCTTTATGGCATTGGAATCACCGAGTTTGGCAAGGCAGATAGCGTCTTTGGTATCTGCATCCAGATTGCTTAATTTGACAGCGATCACGGCAAGATCCATATTGGAATCCACACCCTTTACCTGTGCGTCCGCTACATTCTCATTAATAAACTGTACTTTTAAGGATTCTGCGTCCTGCACAACATGATAGTTGGTCACAATGAGCAGTTCCTCATCATTTTCATTGACGATGATGCCCGAACCGCTGGACTGTGCTTCGCTCGAAAAACTCTGTCCCCAGAAATTTGTGGTTTCTGTGTATGTGTTGGTAATGGAAACAACCGCCGGCATCACATTTTCTACCACTTCCGTCACATCTGTTACCACCGTTGTGACAGTCTGTGTGGACACCTGATCAATATTAGAAGGCGTTGTTCCCTTTGTCTCTGCCTGTGAAATAACCGGTGCGCTGTTTTCTTCTGCAGTTACTTCATTTGCCGTCGTCATTCCCGTTATCGTATTGACAAAGAAAAAGGCGATTCCGGCACTCAGTCCAAAGAATACGCCAAGCGCAACGACCGCTGCTGCTTTTTTAAAAAAACCACCACTTTTCTTTGGTTTTTTCACCGGTTCCTTGGGAATATAACTTCGATCCACACGGTTTTCATTTACCATACGGTATGTGC
>CAYLSH010000198.1:0-1428 GCA_964386235.1 uncultured Lachnospiraceae bacterium
CGCAACTCATTCATACTATCATGCGCTCAAAACTTTGTCAACAACTTTTTTAACTTTTTTTTAAAAAGAGTTTCGCTTGCGAAACTCTAGCGCCGCTTTTGCGTCGCTTTTAGCGACATTCTACCTATGCAAAAGCGTGCGCATCCTCACGGAGTGTTTTTTGTGCAATAGGTAATTTCAAAGAAATTTCCTATTGCACAAGAAAAACTTTCTTTTGACTTGGTTCTGCAAAATCCGTTTTTCTTGCAGCGAAAATCATAATATCATGCAGTCTCTTCTTTTGCAAGTACTTTTCTCACTTTTATATAACCAGTATATAAAGTTGTACAAACTCCCGTCAAAACACTTATTCAAGCGTTATGGTATTGTCGCCTTGCGAATCTGCCATCACCAGTTGCATGGAGCTAATCCGGGTTATGTCATCAGGTATTTCAAAGACAAGTACCAATTGTTCCGTGGCGCCGGCCGAAATCGTACCGGCATAGGAAGAAAGATCATCCGTCAATAATGTTGCCTGTGCATGAATCGCATCACCGCCATCAATCTTTACAGAAAAACGACATTTTTTCTGTAATATATTCAATTCTTTCTCTACATCAGTGTTGTTGTTTGCCGTAAATGTCAGAACACAAAGTTGTTTTCCCACCGAAGCATCCATTGCCATATAGAATTCATCTTCGCTGTTTTCCGGATAGGAGTCACAAAGCATATAGGATGTATAATCAATGGAGAATCCATCTTCCTGCAAGAACTCTGAAAAAGAACGGGAAGCCGGCTCCGGCTCTTTTTCAGTTGAGGATGCAGAAGAATTATCGTGGGTCGTCGTTTCCGTGTCAACTGCAGAATCACGGGAAGTATTCAGATATGTTTCCTGTAACTCCCTGGTCTTTTTTAGGCGTTCCTGTTCTGCCGTCTCATTTGCAATCTCCACTTCCATTTCCTTTGCATCTAAGAGAGTACGATCTGTCAGTGTTGAATGTTTTACCAAAAGACTGGTCGCATATTCTGTCACTAACGCTTCCTCTTCGTCAGACATTTGCGGAATACCGTACGCACATCCGCACAACATTCCTGCACTTATTACTATACTGATAAGAAGGCATGCATATTTTTTCATATTTTCCTTACCTCCGTTTTTTTGGCAGAGCCTTTTCCATCATCGTCTATTACATCGTTTTCTTAATAACTGATGTACTAGATCATATTTTATCATCATTCACTCTCCGGGGCAATCTTTTCTTGTTTTTCCAATTCAAACCAAAAAGCCACTCCGTTGGTATAGCTTTCCACACCATACTTCTGATTCATGGATTCCATAATCGCCTTCACAATAGAAAGCCCGATCCCGCTGCCACCATACTCCCTGGTCCTTGCTTTGTCCACTTTGTAAAACTTTTCCCACAGATGAGAAATGCTTTCTTCCGGTAT
>CAYLSH010000199.1:0-1409 GCA_964386235.1 uncultured Lachnospiraceae bacterium
CTGTCCACGACCACCGGACTGTTTTGCATACTTGTATTCCTGCTCTACAGTCTTTGTAAAGGTTTCTTTGTAAGCAACCTGAGGAGCACCTACGTTTGCTTCTACCTTGAATTCACGAAGCAGACGGTCAACGATGATCTCTAAGTGTAACTCACCCATTCCGGCAATAATTGTCTGACCGGTTTCCTGATCAGTATGAGCACGGAATGTAGGATCTTCTTCAGCAAGTTTTGCTAATGCTTCACCCATCTTACCCTGTCCGGCTTTTGTCTTAGGCTCAATAGCCAATTCGATAACCGGTTCCGGGAATTCCATGGACTCTAAGATTACAGGATGCTGTTCGTCACAGATTGTATCACCTGTACCTGTAAGTTTGAAACCTACAGCTGCTGCGATATCACCTGAATATACGATATCTAATTCTGCTCTCTTATTTGCATGCATCTGAAGGATACGTCCAACACGTTCCTTTTTGCCCTTTGTTGCATTTAAAACATAAGAACCGGATTTTAATGTACCTGAGTACACACGGAAATATGCTAATTTACCAACAAACGGGTCTGTCATGATCTTGAATGCTAATGCAGAGAAAGGTTCTTCATCGGATGAATGTCTTTCTACTTCATTACCTTCCATATCAGTTCCCTTGATAGCAGGGATATCTAATGGTGAAGGCATGAACTCAATGATAGCATCCAGTAATTTCTGAACACCTTTGTTTCTGTAAGCAGTACCACAGCATACAGGAACAGCTGTACATTCACAAGTTGCTTTTCTTAAAGCAGCCTTCATCTCGTCTACAGAAGGTTCTTCTCCTTCTAAGTACATCATCATTAAGTCATCATCTAATTCGCAGCACTTTTCTACTAACTCTGCATGATAAAGATCTGCTTCATCCTTCATATCATCCGGAATATCACAAACGGTGATGTCATCACCCTTATCATCGTTGTAGATGTAAGCCTGCATTTCAAATAAATCGATGATACCCTTGAATTCATCTTCTTTACCGATCGGTAACTGAAGACAAATAGCGTTCTTACCTAATCTTGTACGGATCTGATCAACAGCGCCGTAGAAGTTTGCACCTAAGATATCCATCTTGTTGATGAATGCCATTCTCGGTACATTATAGGTATCAGCCTGACGCCATACGTTTTCTGACTGAGGTTCTACACCACCTTTTGCACAGAAAACACCTACTGCACCATCAAGTACACGAAGGGAACGTTCTACTTCTACAGTGAAGTCAACGTGACCAGGTGTATCAATGATATTGATACGATGCTCTAAAGCACCTGCCTTAGGTTTGGTCTTTTCTTCCAATGTCCAGTGACATGTAGTAGCGGCTGATGTAATTGTGATACCTCTTTCCTGTTCCTGCTCCATCCAGTCCATGGTTGCAGTAC
>CAYLSH010000200.1:0-1406 GCA_964386235.1 uncultured Lachnospiraceae bacterium
ACTGCTCATCGATATTGGTGATGATGCCGCAGGTGTCGCAGTCAAAGCCGTACTTGGCGCGGTCATAGCCGATGTCCCGGATGACCTCCCGGGCGATCTTGGCGATATCCACATAGCCGGTGGTGGTGATCTCGCCCATGATGTGGACCAGACCGGTGGAAGCCGTGGTCTCGCAGGCCACACGGCCGTTGGGGTCCTGCTCCAGAATGGCGTCCAGCACGGCGTCGGAGATCTGGTCGCAGATCTTGTCGGGATGGCCTTCGGTCACGGATTCAGAGGTGAACAGAAAATGTCTTGCCATAATGATTCTCCTTCAAACTCTTCCCTATCAAGGGCGAAAAAGAAGCGCGTTTCGCAGACGAAACGCGCACAAAGTCACTCTTGCTCGCTCCTCATCTGTCGGATTCCGCCGGATTTGGCACCTTACAGCGCAGGTTGCCGTGGCTTCAACGGGCCGTTCCCTCCACCACTCTTGATAAGGATATGAAATTAACACAAAATATCATATCAGGTTTTGCGGATTTGTCAATAGAAACCTGGTGGTTTTATGAAAAAAATGTTGCAAACCGGCTGTGATTTTCCGTTTTTTAGCAACGTTTAAAAATTTGTCATGACTTTTCTCCCGCAAGCGGTTATAATGGCGTTGTGATTTTGACCAAATGGAGGGATCTTCCTTGAAAAAACTGTGCGCCGCCGTGGACCGCTTCGCCCTGAAGCACCCCCGCTTCGGCATCCCAAACCTGATGCGGGTGATCGTCATCGGCAACGTGCTGGTGTATCTGCTGGCCGTGTTCGCTGGGTACGAGGCCGTGTCGTTCCTGAGCTTTCGCTGGGCGGCAGTGGCTCATGGCGAGCTGTGGCGGCTGGTGACGTTCGTGTTCATGCCCGGATACTACTCCACCGGCGATGTTCTGTGGCTGGCACTGTTCCTGTACCTTTACTACATGATCGGCAACACGCTGGAGCGGGAATGGGGCACCGCGAAGTTCAACCTGTACTACCTCTCCGGCGCGCTGCTGACTCTGGTGGCCAGCATCATCATGGGGCTGGTGTTCCACATTGACATCACCATCGCCGGAGCCAGCTATGTGAACCTGTCGCTGTTCTTCGCCTTTGCCATGCTGTATCCCGACGTGCGGTTCCTGCTGTTTTTCATCATCCCCGTGAAGGTGAAGTGGCTGGCGTGGTTCGACGCCGCGATGTTCGCCTTTTCCATCCTTCATTATCTGATGGCCTACCCTCCCATGGCTCTGCTGCCGGTGGTGGCACTGCTGAACTTCACCGTGTTCTTCTGGGACCGGCTCACGGACGAGATCTCCTGGCGGCGGGGCCGCGCCCGGCACCAGACCGCCCACCAGACCATCCAGTTCCAATCCGCCGTCCGCCAGCAGAAAAAGCGGGAGGCG
>CAYLSH010000201.1:0-1384 GCA_964386235.1 uncultured Lachnospiraceae bacterium
ACTGGGGCGTGGAGGGCGCGGCTCTGGCCACGGCCCTGAGCCAGATGGTGGGCGGCGTCGGCCCCCTGCTCTACTTTGGCCGGAGGAACAGCAGCCTTCTCAAGCTGGGAAAAACCCACTGGATGGGCCGGGTCCTGTTCCAGAGCTGCACCAACGGCTCCTCCGAGCTGATGACCAACCTGTCCTCCTCGCTGGTGAATGCCCTGTACAATCTCCAGCTCATGCGTCTGGCGGGAGAGGACGGCGTGGCGGCCTACGGCGTCATCATGTATGCCAACTTCATCTTCGTGGGCGTGTTCGTGGGATATTCCGTGGGCGTGGGCCCCGTGGTGGGCTACCACTTCGGTGCGGACAATCAGGACGAGCTGAAAAATCTGCTGCGGAAAAGCCTGAAGCTGATCTCCCTCTCCGGCATCGTGATGCTGGTGCTGGGCGTGACGCTGGCCGGACCCCTGTCCACCATCTTCGTGGGGTACGACGCGGCGCTGCTGGCCCTGACCACCCGCGGCTTCCGGCTGTACGCCCTGTCCTTCCTGCTGATGGGCTTCAACATCTTCGGCTCCGCCTTCTTCACCGCTCTGAGCAACGGCCCCGTGTCCGCCGCCATTTCCTTCCTGCGGACGCTGCTGTTCCAGATCGCGGCCATCTTCCTGCTGCCCATGTTCCTGCCGGGGGCCGACGGCGTCTGGCTGGCGGTGGTCACGGCGGAAACGCTGGCCCTGATCGTCACCGCTCTCTTCCTGGTGAAGCTGAAGGACCGCTACCATTACGCGTAAACCCGGCGGTCCCCTCGCTGCCGGCAAAAGCGTTCCTCTGCCGCCGGTCCCGCCGGAAACGGGACCGGCGGCTTTTCGTGCCGGAGCCGCTCCTGTTTGCGCTATTTTATTCCTCCGCCCCTTTGACAGACGGGACAAAATATGCTACTGTATGATAGCAGACGTATTCCCCCGTATTTCGTCTGTTTTCTGTTGCTTCTGCAACCTATATTCCCAGCAGAATTTGGTACACTAGAATCAGAAAAAATCCTTTCCCAAGGAGGTCCCTGTATGCTGGAATTGAAACACATCTGCTACTCCGTCCGGGAGGGCGAGGAGCAGTTGGACATTTTGAAGGATATCTCCCTGACCATCGACGATCACCGTCTGGTGGTCTTCACCGGTCCCAACGGCGGCGGCAAGACCACGCTGGCCAAGATCATCATGGGTCTGGTCACCCCCACCTCCGGCCAGATCCTCTGGAACGGGCAGGACATCACCGCCCTGACCATCACGGAGCGGGCCAAGCTGGGCATCAGCTACGGGTTCCAGCAGCCCCCCCGCTTCAAGGGCCTGACGGTGCGGGACCTGCTGACTCTGGCCTCCGGGGACAAGACCCTGTCCAAGGA
>CAYLSH010000202.1:0-1379 GCA_964386235.1 uncultured Lachnospiraceae bacterium
ATAAGATCATGAAGGCGCAGATTGCCCGCGGAGCCGATTTTGAAAGCGGTAATATCATAAAAAAAGCAAAAGCCATGGTGCCTTTATTAGTACCTCTTTTTATTTCGGCATTCCGCCGTGCCAATGATCTTGCTATGGCAATGGAAGCCAGATGTTATCGTGGCGGGGAATATCGGACGAAGATGAAACCGCTTATTTATAAGAAAAGAGATTTTCTTGCATACGGAGTCGTGCTCATTTACCTTATACTCTGTATTCTGATCGGAGGAATCGTGTGAAAAGAATCCTGTTGACGGTTGCCTATGATGGAACTTATTACCATGGATGGCAGGCACAGAATAATGCAAAGACCATCGAGGGAGAACTGAATAAGGCACTTAGCCGGCTGTTGCAAAAGCCGGTCGAAGTGATCGGAGCAAGCCGGACCGATGCCGGTGTACATGCGATGTGTAACGCGGCTGTTTTTGACAGTGAAATGGAGATTCCGCCGGAAAAATATGCATATGCACTCAATCAGATGCTTCCGATGGAGATCCGGATCCGCAGATCGCAGGAAGTGCCGGCTGATTTTCACCCGAGAAAAACGGACACCGTAAAGACCTACGAATACCGTATTGACTGTGAAGAGTTTGCTGACCCCCTAAAGGTACGCCATGCTTATTTTACTTACGCTGCATTGGATGAAAAAAAGATGCAGGAGGCAGCCGGGTATCTGGTGGGAACACATGATTTTAAAAGTTTCTGCAGTGTAAACACAACGGCAAGCACAACGGTGCGCACGATTTATGATGTGCAGGTGCTGCGTCAGGGCGTGGATATCACGATCCGGATCACGGGTAATGGTTTTTTGTACAATATGGTGCGTATCATTGCAGGCACGCTTATGGATGTGGGAAAAGGCAAGTATCCGCCGCAGATGGTGGAGCGGATCCTGGAAAAAAAGGACAGGTGCGCTGCCGGACCGACCGCACCGGCAAACGGATTACTGCTTAAAGAACTGCATTTTTCGGAACTGGAAAAGAAATAAAAAAATACGGTCATAAACGATGGGAAAAGTAGTGAAAAAAGTCGTTGACACACGGGGATGCGTTTAGTATAATACATCAGTGTGGCAACGTTTGGAAAACAGGATTCAATAGCCCCGAATCCCTGTTTTATCCTATAAATATGCACTTTGATTCAGGACTCATAGCCCCGAGGAATGGATCACAGACAATGGAAACAATGATTTTATGGAGGAAATACTATGAAGACATTTATGGCTAGTCCGGCTACAATTGATAGAAAATGGTATGTAGTGGATGCTGAAGGTAAGACATTAGGCCGCCTTGCATCAGAAGTAGCAAAAGTTTTAAGAGGAAAGAACAAAGCAATCTTCA
>CAYLSH010000203.1:0-1368 GCA_964386235.1 uncultured Lachnospiraceae bacterium
GCCAACCATTGCAGCTACCAGCATGCCACCCTTCAAAATGAATTTATCCTGGTACTGCGAAACTGACATTCTCTCTAAGAAGCGTTCCATCATATAATTACGCATCAGAATCTGCGCATCGGCAGACTTCTTTTTTGATAAATTACGAATTAAATCCTTTAACTGCTTCGCTGTATTTATCATAGCAACACCTCCAAATACTGTCGCAAAATCTTATCTACTCTGAACTCAGTCGCGTACTGCATAAGCAATCGCAAATCCTTATCCTTCCGCTTTGTATACTGCTTTAGTGCGGTTTGAAAGGTCTGCACCTCTGTATTATTTCGATTTCTGATAATATCACAGATTGTACGCTCCATATTATAAACAGGCACAGAATGACCAAAAGGTGTCTGCATCATAACAATTCCCTCTCCATGCAGTTCTTTCTTTACAGTATATACCTTAATACCATCCTCCTTGAGCTTTGATGGATTGTAACCGGTTTTAACGGTAATCTCATATTCCATCGGCTCTCTATCAGTTAAATCATGTAAAAAAAGTGCTGTTTCATGAGAAAACACTGCCTGTTCACATCGCAAATGCACCAAATACATAGAATCAATCCACGTATCCTTTGTCGCATAGACACCATGTGCAATCTGTTCCATCCCATTATCTCTGATGTACTGATACAACACTGGTTTAGAAATTCCAAGCGCTATTACCTGCGTGGTTTGAATCATTCCGTCATTTGCTTGAATTAAATTTTTAATCTGTTCATTCTGCGTCATGGTCCTTCACTTTCCTTCCGTGCTAATATTATATTCTAAATTAGCACAAAAGTAAATGTGTATTTTATTATTACCATGCCCACAAAAACATCTGCAACCGCTCATGCAAACTACGCACACCACTGGCACACAGCTGCAGTACTCCAAGTATCACACTTTCAATTGCAAAAAGATAAATCCCTGCTTTACCAAATCCCAGGAGCCGGTATTACAATACACAGCAATCACACCTACCACGATAATTATATTTAAAATACCCAATATAAACCGTGCAATTCCTTCCACTGTGTTATAGGTCAAAATTATAAATCCCAAAAACAGAATCACAGGTAATACTAAAACTTTTGCTACCAGCTTTGCCAAAAACTTAATTATCATCATTCTCTACAACTCCCTTCTTCCCGAGACGTTCCATCTCAACCTTATATGCTAATAGCCGTAGTAAATACTCAGGCATTTGTCTTTCCCCTCGTTCCCAGTCTGTCATGGTACGATATGGAATATCAAAATACTGTGCAAACTGCTTACGGTTCATTCTGGTTTTCTCTCTTAACTCTATCAACTGTTCCTGTAATGTATGTTCCATTTTATACCT
>CAYLSH010000204.1:0-1368 GCA_964386235.1 uncultured Lachnospiraceae bacterium
ATCCTGTCCTATTCCAGGTCCAGGATTATGTCCGCACCCCCTTTACAGAGAACTCATTCTTTGGAACCGTGGATTTTTTTGATCCACTTCCCGCTTCTAAGCCGGAAGATACATCCAATGGCTTTCACAAACTGGTCGGAGTACATACATAGGTAAATCCAGAATGCCGGGAGTTTCCATACAAGACCCGCAACAGCACCCAACGGAACAGCCAACAACCACATGGTGGTCATGTCTGCAAGCATTAGGAATCTGGTATCACCACCGCCACGCAAAACACCCTTGGTCAAAATGGAGTTTGTAGCTCGGAAAATCACAATAATGCTCACACCTCGTATCAACTCGTGGGCGATGTCTTTGGTTTGCTGGGCAATGTTATAGGCATCGATTACAAAACCGCTGCACAGCTGAATCAGCAGAGAAGCAAAGGCACCGGTCACAAGGCCAAGTATTACATATGTATAGCCCTGCTTTTGTGCGTCTTTTGTTCTTCCTTCCCCCAAAATCTGACCGGTAAGAAAACAGCCTGAGTAGGACAACCCGGAAATGAAGAGGGTACTCAAGCGTTGCATCGTGACAGTAATTGAATTGGCGGAAACAAAATTGCCACCAATTTGGCCCATGATAATGGCAAGCGCACTGTCGCCAATTCCAAGCAAACTATCGCTGACCATAACCGGAACGCTGATACGCAGGAATTCACCGACCAAATCCCAACAGGGTAGCATCAGATCCCGCACACGACAGGGGATGGTTTTGTTTTTAAGGAACCCCACGACAATAATGCTCGTTTCCACAACACGTGCAATCACGGTACCCAAGGCAGCACCGGAAACACCCATAACGGGAGCCCCCAATTTGCCAAAAATCAATACATAGTTTGCGCCCACGTTAACACTGAATGCGGCGATTGCAGCATACAGAGGAATATTCCCCATATTTATGCTCCGCATTACATTGGTCAGTACGTAAGATACGGCCATCAGGGGGAATGTGCATGTAGACCAACGAAGGTAGGCTGTTCCGGCGGCAATTCCAGCTGTATCCTCCGCACGGAAGTAGATGCCCATGATTTGCTGAGGAAAAAACAATGTTGCTAAGGTGAATAGAATCCCAAGCGAAAGACCAAACCGCATGGCAATTGCGATGGTTTTTTTCAGTGAATGCAGGTCGTGCGCACCATAGAAGCGGGAGCACAGCACCGATGCCCCCATGCTGATTCCCATAATGCCGTAGGTAAATAGCATGATAAACTGGTTGGCCTGCGTTGCCCCGCTGAGGGATGCTTCATTCAGTTGCCCAACCATAATGTTATCCGCAAGGTTAACACCTGTGGTAATCAGACTTTGCAAAATAACCGGTACAGCG
>CAYLSH010000205.1:0-1365 GCA_964386235.1 uncultured Lachnospiraceae bacterium
AGTCGTCACCGAAGAGCTCCTCCTCGCTATCCAGCAGCAGGGGAGCGGCGCTGTCACTGCCCTCCGCCAGATCGGATACAGGCGCCGGGGCGTCATCCGAATCCTCCGCGTCCGTCTCCCTGCGTGCGTCGGATACGCGCTCCAGAGCGGTGAGCATATTCTCCTGAACCTGACCTCCGAGCAGATGCCGCTTGTGCTCGTCGAAATAGCTGTTCAGATCGTTTCGCATCGTGTTGAACATCGCGGCGGAGGCGATGACCTCCTCCGTCAGGGCTCCCCCTTTTTGAAGGAGCTGAACCTGGTAGGTCTGAGCGATCTTCGTGCAGGCGTCTTCTGCGGAAAGCTGGCCGAGCGGCTGATCATAGCCCAGCAGAGACTGTCCGGAGGGGACGAATGTCAGCATATAGGCGTATTTTCCCATTTCTGCCTCGGTGATGTCGTCGAGCTTAATGACGAGCATCAGCGACATACTCTTGCTGGCCTGGTAGTTATACTCCCGTCTGCAAAATTGCTTGTCGATATAGCTTTTTGACAGAAAAGCAAGGAACAGCTGGCAATGGTCGATGGCGTCCTTAATAGCGGAGAAATAATTTTCTCCGCCTCGAAGATTATCGGGATTCTTATCGATCCAGCATAAAAGCCCCTTGCGCTCCAATTCCTCCACAATGGGAAGGATCTTCTCGCTGTCGTTGTGGGAGTAGGAGATAAAAATATCCTGTCCCGCGACCGGGGGGAGATTAAGACGCAGCAGTGTATTCTCCATAGACGAGACCTCCGTGGCATAAGAGTCAAAGCATTTTCGGGTCTTTATTCTAGTATATCTGAAAACCATGGTGGGGTCAAGGCGCAATCGCGATTTTGGTCGAATTGCGCGGCAGGGATGCCCTTCTCCGAAGCGCTGACGAAGCAGGGAGCTGGCAGGTGAGACACGTGCCGGCTCCTGATTTTCATGCGAATAAGCGCGTACACAGCTCCCGGAAGCGGGACGGAAGGGGGGAGACCGGCGCGGACAGGGCAGAGCTTCGCTCCGGCATGGGGATGACCGGCGCGGCCTCTGCCCGCTGCCGGATGGCCTCGCGGCACTGGGGGCAGTAGTAGCGCCCGTCGGCGCGATGGCGCGTGATGGGGAATTCCCGCTCCTTGTTCCGGCAGCTGTCATTGGCGCAGGTCGTGTAGAAGGGCTTGGGAGAAAGGGGCTGAAGGCTCAGTACCTCGGGATAACGCACCAGAACGGAGTCCTTTTGCAGCCATTTTTCGTAGTTTTGCAGCTCCTTTGTCAGCATCCGCAGCGTGGGGCGATCCGAAAGGGCATAATAGCGGCCACCGGCCTGAAAGAGCTCCAGGAAAAACGTCTTGGTCGAGGCA
>CAYLSH010000206.1:0-1354 GCA_964386235.1 uncultured Lachnospiraceae bacterium
ATTGCGGATTTCAGTTATCCTATATGGCAATTATGGGAATGGCAGTTGTACTTCCCACGCTGCAAAAGATTACGGAAGGCATCGGAAACCGCTACATTAAAAAAGGAATTTCCCTTGTACTTCCTTCTTTGAGCGTATCTTTGATGACAGCCCCTGTTTTGATCTGGCATTATCATGAACTTTCCTTCTTTTCCATAGTATTAAATGTGGTCGTGATCCCACTGGTGAGTGTGCTTTTATTAAGTACTATTGCGATGCTGATTTTAGATCCCATTCTGGCACCGCTTGCCTGGTTGTGCAGCGTGCCGGTTCGTCTGATTTTGGGATTTTATGAGTATAGCTGTCGGTTTTTAGAACTCTTCCCGATCGGTCAAAAGAACATCGCGCAGAAATCCATCTTCTTAATCTTTATATACTATAGCATATTTTTGGCGATGACCGTGCTGGTCAACAAAAAAAGGAATCTGTATCAGTTCCTCTTTCCTTTTGTCGCGGCAGTTCTTCTTCTTTTTCCTACAAAGCCCGGATTTTCGGTGTGGATGCTGGATGTAGGACAAGGTGACTGTAGTGTCATTTTTACAAAAGAAGGGAAATGCTTCGTAATCGACTGTGGAAGTACCTCCCAATCCTCCGTGGGCGAAAAAAGACTGATTCCCTTCTTAAAATATTACGGGATCTCAAAAGTGGATGCGGTTTTTGTGACGCATGCAGATGAGGATCATATGAATGGCGTGATCGAACTGCTGGAGTGTGCGGAAGAAGAGAATATAAAACTCTCCTGCGTGGTGTTACATGAACAGACTCTGCGTGCTGAATCCGCAGCATGGGAGGAACTGTTGCAGATGGCAGATAAAAGCAGAATTCCGGTAAAGCAGATCGGACAGGGGGATCAGGTGGTAACCCCATCGCTTTTTCTTACCTGCCTTTATCCATTAAATGGTCAGGAGGGACTGACGGGCAATGCCTCTTCCATGGTGTTATGTTTGGAGACCAAAATGGAGGATGGCATGCGGATGTTGTTTACGGGAGATCTGGAAAAGGATGGGGAACAAAAGATCGTGGAAGCATACGAAAGGGAAAAAGGAGGTTCTGATCTGCGAGGACAGGAACAGCGGATCTTAAAAGTGGGACACCATGGTTCGTCCGGCTCTTCATCGTCTGCATTTTTAGAGTGGTGGATGCCCGATACCGCCCTGATCAGTTGCGGAAAAAACAATACCTACAACCATCCTCACAAAGAAACCCTGGACAGACTCTGTGAAGCAGAGGTAACGGTATGGCGGACGGATGAGCAGGGAGCAATAGAAATTAAATAGAATGATGTAACTACGATATTAGTTGAGAAGGGGGATAG
>CAYLSH010000207.1:0-1351 GCA_964386235.1 uncultured Lachnospiraceae bacterium
TGGCGTTCACCATCTGCCGGGTCATCATGCGGAAGTCGCAGGCTCCGTCCACGATCTCCGTGTCGGAGATGCGGTTGATGAGCTTGTAGAAGCACCGGGCGAAAAAGCTGCGGACCGGGGGTTCCCCCGCCCGGGTCTCCCGCCGGGCCGCCACGCAGTCATACTCCCGGCTCAGCAGACCCTCGTACATCTCCTTCAGCATGGCCGGCGGATGCTGAAGGTCCGCGTCCATGATGGCCACATAATCGCCCTTTGCGTTTTGCAGTCCGGCGTACATGGCCGCCTCCTTGCCGAAGTTCCGGGAAAAAGACAGGTACCGCACATTCGCTTCCTGTCTGGAAAACTCCCGCAGAACGGACAGTGTTCCATCCTTTGACCCGTCGTTTACAAACAGCAGCTCAAAGTCGCAGCCATAGGCATCGTGCAGCTCCGCTTCTGTTTTTTTGATCTCACGGAGGAAAAACGGCAGAGCCGCCTCCTCGTTATAGCAGGGGACGATGATCGACACCAGCATCCGTCTCGCCTCTCTTTCCATCACTCATTCAGGACAGCTTGACCACCACGGTCCCCTGGACCATGCGGATGCTGCCCGCCGCCGGGAATACCGGCATGGCCTGGACCTCCTCCCACTGGGAGACGTCCGTTTCCGTGTCCCACAGCAGCGGATAGTTCAGGTAATCCGTCAGATATCGGCCCAGATTATAGGTGGCGGAATAATCGCTCCAGAGGCCCACCGTCCGGTCCAGCTCCCGGAATTCATCCCGTCCCCGGTTCAGGTAAGCGTTGCGGTCCAGCCGCCCCGCAAAGGCCACCGGCGTCTCCCCGGGCACATAGCCCTCCGTCAGCTCCACCCGGTCGATGACCCGTGTGGCCAGAGAGACGGTGGCCGTGTGCTCCAGCTCCTTTTTCATGTAGACCTGATTGGCGTAAACCGTGTGCTGCCACAGCACGCAGCACAGCAGGACCAGCGCCGCCGTTCGCAGCCAGGAGGTCTTTCCCTCCGTCGGCTCATAGCAGACCAGCAGGAGCACATAGAGCAGTTCCCCGGCAAAGGTCATGAGCTGCGTGGCGCTGCCCGCCAGCAGGATGGCCGCGGAATTGAACGCCGTGGGGATCAGGCAGACCAGGCACAGCAGCAACAGCTTCTTTCCAATGGGCAGTTCCCGGTCCCGCAGGATCTGGGCCAGCCGCCAGACCAGCGCCGCCAGCACCAGAACATGGACCAGCAGCATCAAGGTGCCAAGGACCCCGTCGGTGTCAAACAGACCCCGGACATATTCCACATTGGCAGCCCGGATCAGCGTCAGCAACTGTCCGAGCCCGCCACCCGCCAGCAGAGACTCCTCCACCC
>CAYLSH010000208.1:0-1346 GCA_964386235.1 uncultured Lachnospiraceae bacterium
CCTGTTATTATTATTGGTTTAGCCCCTCACGACAAACCCTCAAACCAGACCCTCACGAAGCAACCTTAAATCAGACCCTCAAAAAGGTAGACCCTCAAAAACTTTGAATACCCAAAAAATTTCGCCTGTCTGTTTCTGTCTAAGATGGTACACAAAATGGTACGCTGACTGTTTTCCTTGTGGAAAGGCTATGCGGTTGGTGCTATTATGAATGGTACGAGTGCAAATAATGTGTAGTATAGAAGATACCGTTTGTATTACAAAGTTTACAAGGCCTTCTAAGGGGCCGGATATGGCAAAAGACATTAAATTAGTGAAGTGGGGTGGTGTAAGATGAAAGCAAAGGCTTCAGATTGGTATAAGAAGAATTGGACATTGGATATCAAGAATATGTCATGGGTGGAGAATACTTCCGATGAGGTGGATTACCTGATTGATTTGTGTAAATTAAAGGGAACAGAACGCATTCTGGATTTGGCATGCGGCTACGGCAGGCATGCACTGGAATTTGCAAAACGCGGTTATGAGGTAGTGGGCGTAGATATTACAGAAATCTACATTGAGGATGCCAAAAAGAGCGCGCAGGAAATGGGACTTGCTAATGTATCTTTTTACTGTAGCGATATACGTGAAGTTGCTTTTTGTGATGAGTTTGATGTGGTGCTGAATCTGGCAGATGGTGCAATTGGGTATCTGGAAAACGATGATGAAAACCTGAAAATTTTCGATGCCGTTTCCAGGGCGCTAAGGAATGGCGGTCAACATGTGTGCGATTTGGTGAGTGGGGATTATGCCGATGCGCATTTCCCGGTAAAGCTGTGGGACGCAGGGGAGCAAGCGGTTTCTCTTTCGGAATTTGACTGGAATCCGGACACGCGCATTATGATGTTTGGCAATCAGGATTTTGCATATGGCGAAACCATGAAAAAGCCGGAAATATCAGAGGGTGACCCCACCCGTGTTTATACATTGGCTGAGATAAAAGAAATTATGGAAATACGAAATATGGAAGTAGTAGATGCATTTGCGGGATATACAAAGGTTTCCGCAAGCTGCCATGACTTTCAGATGCTCGTACACAGTCAAAAGAGGAAGATTACGGAAGCATAGGATTACTGTGAGGGTAAAAAACAATTTGTCGAACACTCGAAACTTTCACTTTCAGTAACCTTAAGGCGACAGCAAGTTGATTGGAAAAAGCGGATTTGCAATAAATACTGCAACTTACCCTCAGATTTTTACAACTTGCTTGCCATAATATGGATATTCAAAACGGGATGTGCTATAGTATCCCGAAATCGAAAGAGGTGTGGATATGAAATTGTCTGTGGAGCAGATTCCCGACG
>CAYLSH010000209.1:0-1315 GCA_964386235.1 uncultured Lachnospiraceae bacterium
ATAAATTACTCTGTCGGCCATTATGGTATCTCCCCACCTAGTTAACGTTTTCCATCGAGGATACCATGATCCATTTCGTGGACTTCATCACAAAGGATCTCAATATCCTCTTTATTATGGCTTGCCAGAATAACCGTTTTTCCCTCTGCTTTCAAATCCAGAAGGATTCTGCGTACATCTTCAACGCCATGGTTGTCCAAACCGTTCATAGGCTCGTCCAGAATAAGGATATCAGGGTTTTCCATAATTGCCTGAGCAATGCCCAGTCGCTGCCGCATACCCAGAGAGTATTTACCTACCTTTTTCCGGCTGTTGGGGTCAAGACCTACCCGCTCCATTGTGCTGCGGATTTCTTCTTTGCCGATGATCTTGCGAATACCTGCCAGGTATTCCAGATTTTTGTATCCTGTATAGCCGCTCAGAAAACCGGGGGTTTCGATAATAACACCAATGTTGTCTGCAAAGTCAATATCGACACCGATCTCCTTTCCGGAAACAAACACTTTGCCGCTCGAGGGCTTGATGTAACCCAAAATCGTTTTGAATAAAACAGTCTTGCCGGAACCATTTCTGCCAACGATACCATAAATTTTTCCGGGCCTGAATCGGAGACTAACGTTATCGAGGGCAGTTACATCGCCAAATTTCTTTGTGACATTTTCAACACGGATGATATCTTCCATAATTAAGCCACTTCCTTTCCGATAAGCTCATAGACATCTCTGTGCTTCAAGATGAGCATCCCGGTTGTATAGCACAATAGAAGCACAGAAAGTTCAATCAAAATAGTTACAGGGCTTGAAAACCCATACTGGGCATCGTGCCAACCGCTCTGATAGTACATTCCCCATATTCCGTACATAAAGCCTGCCAGAGAATGAGTCTTAAACCCAACAACAAATGTAACAGTTTCCGCAACGATCAGCGCCGCAGGAACCAATCTTCTAAAATTGGTTAAATCCAATACCAGGAACAACGCGCACATACTGAGCATATGCACAAACCACAAGGCGCAAACTTTAGCAATTATGCTCAGATCTTCGGGCAGGGTGTTTCGCAGCACGTCAAAAAGAAGCACGACGATCATGATTAGAATTGCAATTCCTGCGCTCTGAAGGAGTCCCATGATAAACCGACCCGACCACCAATAGTTTGCAGATCGATAGCGGTAACAGGAAAACAGTTCAGTTGTACGTTTTTTTTCAAGATAAGTCCCTGTCACCAGCAGAAAAATACCAATGGGGAGTAGCCAACATCCAATGTAAACGCTAATATTAAAGTGAGCCACTTAGCAGGTAAACGCTCATGAATCATT
>CAYLSH010000210.1:0-1304 GCA_964386235.1 uncultured Lachnospiraceae bacterium
GTCTGCTACCTCTGCAGGATGGTAGCCTTTTGCGTTGAGCTTAGTCTTGGAGAGTGCGAGAACACCCTTGGGGCACGCCCTCACGCAGAGGCCGCAGCCTTTACAGACCAGCTCATTGATAGTGAGTTTTACCATTGTATGACCTCTTTTCTATTATGATTTGCTTTGCTCACAATGATATATATTTTATCCGCAATGCGGGGATGCGCAGTTAAATAAATTTCAGGTCAGGCCGGATATCCAACTGTCCCAGTCACGCTGCATATATGTGTCTATCGCGATGGGAGTACCGATATACTTCGGGTAATGCCCCTCGGCGAGGAACTTATCCAGAAATTCTTTCCTGCCAGAGGTGTACAGCACCGGCTTGCCCGTGCGCTCAGAAACTTCTTTTATAATCTCATACCCGTCACGCAGGTCAGCTTCAGTCGTCGCGGTGGCGAGGTTGGTGTTGTTGATCATGCCGGTGATTTTCAGGCGGGAATGGATCTCCATCTCCTCTTGCAGATGGATTATCTTCTCCACAGTACCGGCGAGCGGGCGGCGGATGTTTACCACGTTCAGCACTTCCAGTGCGCCGTCCTCCAGCGCCATAAAATCCTGATGATAGCGCCCCAGCGCCGTAGAGCCTACAGCGTCGCCGCCAACGTCAAACACGACCGTGTCCCAATCCATATCGAATGCGGATGCGACCTCCGCCGGTAGAGAGAGCGTCTCAATACCGGAGCAGGAGAAGTTGGGGGAGACGAGGCGGATCTCTTTCATGCGCGTCATCTTGCCGCGCTCAGTCAGGCGGAAGTAGGTGTTCACCATGTCAAGGTCAAGCAGCTCCGTCCTCTCGCCGCGCTCTGCCGCCTTAAATGCGAAGTTGAGCGCAAGCTCAGTCTTGCCGCTGCCATAGTTGCCGATGAGAACGTACATTTTTTTCATTTCCATACACCGCCCATGCTATACATCTTGAACCAATTCTAACATTTTAACCTACTTGCGTCAATAAACATAATGACGATAATCGCCATATCAGAAGTTGCATTTTGACGAAAAATTTCTGCGAATTTTCTTAAATAAATGCAAAAACTCAAAAATATATAAAAAATGCACCTGAATAAATGTAAATGCACGGTGAGCCGAGACGTACGGCACACCGTGCATAACTGTTAATATCATAACTTTTTTGAGCATTTTTTGTCAAGCCTTGCATACATGACTGCACCCAGTACAAGCAGCACAAGGACGAACACCGGCATCAGGCTGACCGAGATATGGTTGGCAATAAGACCGAATATGGGCGGCATAAGCGTTGT
>CAYLSH010000211.1:0-1296 GCA_964386235.1 uncultured Lachnospiraceae bacterium
TTCCTGGCCCTGCCCGTGGTGGACACGGAGGACCGGCTGGTTGGCATCGTCACCGTTGACGACGCCATGGACGTTATCGAGGAGGAGACCACGGAGGACTTAGAGAAGATGGCCGCCATGCTGCCCTCCGACAAGCCCTATCTGAAAACCGGCATCTTTGAGACCTGGAAGGCCCGCACCCCCTGGCTGCTGATCCTGATGCTCTCCGCCACCTTCACCGGCATGATCCTGACCCATTTCGAGGCGGCGCTGACGAGCTGCGCCATCCTGACCTCCTTCGTGCCCATGCTGTCCGGCACCGGCGGCAACAGCGGCACCCAGGCCTCCACCGCCATCATCCGCGCCCTGTCCCTGGGCGAGGTGCGGTTCAGTGACTGTCTGAAGGTCCTGTGGAAGGAGTTCCGGGTGTCCCTCTGCTGCGGCGTGTGTCTGGCCGCCGCCAACTTCGTGAAGATGATGGTGGTGGACCGCTGGCTGCTGCACAACCCCGCCGTCACTCCCATGGTGGCCCTTGTGGTGTGCATCACGCTGGTGGGTACCGTGGCCTGCGCCAAGATCGTGGGCTGTTCCCTGCCTATTCTGGCGGAAAAGCTGGGTCTGGACCCCGCTGTCATGGCCTCCCCCTTCATCTCCACCATCGTGGACTCCCTGTCCCTGCTGATCTATTTCAATTTTGCCACGCTGCTGCTGGGCATTTGAGCCGCTCGCATCCCCATCGCCGGAGAAGCCGTTCGCTTCTCCGGCGTTTTTTTGCGCCGCAAAGTGGGATACATAGTTTTCATATCCCGGCGCACACTATTCCCGGCGATGAGCCAAATTCTTTCACGCAGGAGGAGCTTCTTATGAATCATACCCCCAACCAGAGCATCAAATGCACCGTGAACAACTGCACCCACCACTGCCAGGACAAGAATTACTGCTCCCTGGAGGCCATCCAGGTGGGTACCCATGAGACCAATCCCACCGAGATCAAGTGTACCGACTGCGAGAGCTTCCAGTTGAAGTAACGCTCTGGGGAACGGGATGGATCGCCCGTTCCCCGTACTACATCATTCGGGAGGTGGTCGGATGAAGTCCAACTGGCCGGCGCGGATCGCCGGCGCGGCGGCGGGCCTGGCCAACGGCCTGTTCGGCGGGGGCGGCGGCATGGTGTTCCTGCCCATTCTCTCCCGCTGGGGCGGGCTGTCCCAGAGAAAGCTGTACGCCACCTGCGTGGGGGTCATCTTTCCGGTGTGTCTGGTGTCCGCCGCCGTGTATCTGCTCCGGGGCGGCGTGTCGCTTTGGGCCGCCGTGCCC
>CAYLSH010000212.1:0-1279 GCA_964386235.1 uncultured Lachnospiraceae bacterium
TATTCCGAAAACTGCAGACAGATATCCTATGATACAATAGAAAAATATTGTGAAATGTTACTTGGCATTTACCAATAATGATTATAGAATAGATAGGAAGGAATGTTTCCCACAACTTTAGACTGGAGACTTATATGGCTGAAAAAAAACTAAACGGAACCGTCATTGTGACATACCGCTGCAATGCACGCTGTTCCATGTGTAATCGCTATAAAGCACCTTCCAAACCGGAAGAAGAATTAAGCATAGAAACAATCAAAAAACTGCCCAAGATGTATTTTACGAACATTACGGGTGGGGAACCCTTTATCCGTACGGATTTAAAGGATATCGTAAGGGAACTGTATAAAAAAAGTGACCGCATCGTTATTTCTACGAATGGATTTTTTACGGATCGTATCGTAGATCTCTGTAAGGAATTTCCGAATATCGGAATCCGTATTTCCATAGAAGGACTGGAAGAAACCAATAATGAGATCCGTGGTCTGCAGGATGGGTTTCACAAAGGCTATTCCACCTTGAAAAAATTGGTGGATATGGGAATGAAGGATGTCGGTTTTGGTATGACCGTACAGGATCGGAACGCACCGGATCTGGTGCCGTTATATCAGTTATCCGATGAGATGGGAATGGAATTTGCGACAGCATCCCTTCATAACAGTTTTTATTTTGTAGAAGCAAAGAATATCATCAAAGACCGCCCGATGGTAGCGGAACATTTTGAAAAACTGGTAAATGAACTTTTAGCATCCAAAAGTCCGAAGAAGTGGTTTCGTGCTTACTTTAATCATGGACTGATCAATTATATTTATGGGCAGAAGCGCTTGCTTCCATGCGATATGAGTTTTGACACCTTTTTCATTGATCCTTATGGGGATGTTATGCCCTGTAACGGCACCAAGGATAAAGAAGTGATGGGTAACCTGAACACCCAGACATGGGACGAACTGTGGAACAGTCCGGAAGCGGAAAAAGTACGTGCAAAAGTACGCTGCTGTGACAGAGAGTGCTGGATGATCGGCTCTGTCTCTCCGGCGATGCATAAATATATCTGGGTACCTGCATGGTGGGTGATTCGCCACAAACTCAAATTCTGGACAAAGAAAAAATACAGTATGTATGAAAATAAGATTGTCCGTGACTACCGTGATGGCAAAGTAAGTAAGGAACAGTTGGATGCCTGCTCTACCTGCGACATGAATTGCGTGGTAAATAATGGCCTTTCCAAAGAAAGCCAGGATATGTTAAAGGACAAGAGCGGCGAAGAGATTGTGGATGA
>CAYLSH010000213.1:0-1275 GCA_964386235.1 uncultured Lachnospiraceae bacterium
TTTATTCTCTGCTTGTCTTTTCCAACATCTTAAGAAATCTTTTATCATTTAACTGCTCATTCGTTAAAAACGAACCATTGTAAAACATAGCATAAGTGGTACACGGGCTAGGAACAGACTGTGCCTCTTCTTTAGTAGTGATGCGGATTGCCCGGAAAGGTACATTATTTTCCTTAGCAACCAACTCAATACTCGGTACATATTTACCATTGAAAGGGCATTGATTCGTGTAATATAAAACATATCCATCCGTTTCAATATGTGGGTGCTTTGCGCACTCTTTAAAGCGTGGAATAACAGTATTTTCTTCGAAGGGAAGATACCATAACTGGATTCCTGCTTCTGACTCATCTGCCACCTTGAACCCTTTATAAAGTAAATGCTTTGGGTCAGACAAAAATGGTTTCTTTTTAGCTGCTGAAAGAATACACAAACCGATTTTTCCCTTCTCCTTACTTTCTTCAATACACGCATTCAAAAGGTCATTGGAGTATCCATGTCCTTTATAGACCCCCGACACCCAAAAGCAGTCAATGTACATATAATTCTCAGCAATAATAGGAACCCACGCATGTTCTGCCGGAATATACTCTATAAAACATTTTCCCCGCTCTACACTTTTCAAAAATACAAGTCCATCTTCAAAGCATTTTTTCATCCACTCTTTTTTAGACGTGACTTGAACATCTTTGTTATTTGAAATTGCACAGCAAATATGCTCCTCATCAATGTTTTCTTTCGTTACTCTAATATACTCCATTTGACACCTCCATTATATCCTCCATCAATTTATACATTGAAATGTTCTGCTAATGTAATCTGTTTTCCGGCAGCTTTATCCTCAAATTCTCGCATGTAAGAAAAAAGCTTCGTGCTGTCACAAATAATTCCGTTACGTGCACACTCATCCATAACCACTTTCATCAATTTTTTATTATTAGGCGAAGGGACCTCATAAGCATTCCCATAGGTTCTGATATACCGCTCTTTCATCCCCTGAAAATGCTTATCCAATTGTTTATAAAAATATTCTCTGTCACCTTCTCGCAAAGTAACTCCTATATCAAACAATAGGATTCCATATACTTTTGTCTCTTTGCAATAATCCAAAAGTCCGCGAATATTCTCTTCCGTATCATTTATAAACGGCAATATAGGCGTCATCCAGCATATCGTCGGGATTCCTTCATCGCGCATGATTTTCAGAATTTCAAATCGCCGCTTTGTCGTACACACCCCAGGTTCCAGAATTCTGCATAGTTCTTCATCATAAGT
>CAYLSH010000214.1:0-1261 GCA_964386235.1 uncultured Lachnospiraceae bacterium
TTAAATGCTGACTGGGGAGATCGCAAGGCAGTTATTTTAGCAGGCGGAGATCTGCCGGATGCATTTATGGGATCAAACTGCTTCGGAGAGGCAGATGTTTTGAAGAACGTGGGAACCTTTATCGCGCTGGATGATTATATCGACGAGTATATGCCCAACTTCAAGGCAATTTTGGAATCGGATTCGACGATGAAGGCACTGGCTACTGCAGCAGACGGACATATTTATGGTCTGCCGGCGAAAAAGCCCTGCCGCCCGACCGTAGCGAATCAGATGTTTATCAACAAGACATGGCTGGACAATCTTGGACTGGAAATGCCGACCACATATGAGGAATTTGTTGATGTTCTGAGAGCGTTCAAGGAGCAGGATGCAAATGGAAACGGAGATCCGACAGATGAGATCCCTTATGGAAGAGGCTATGCAGATGAGACAATGTTCTTCTGTCTGCCGTTTGGAACAACCGTAGGTGCGGATAATACATCTTATCTCACAATCAGGGACGGTGAGGTTGTATTTATTCCGACATCTGAGGAATTTAAGAGCGCGATTGAGTGGATGCATCAGTGCTTCGAGGAAGGACTGATCGATAAGGAACTGTACACAGAGGATGATTCCATGAGAGATGCAAAGCTGATGGCAGAGACCCCGATCGTTGGTGTGGCACCGGGATGGACAGCGGACGCTACGTTTGGTGCAAATGCAGATCAGTATGAGGCACTTCCCGCACTGGCGGGACCGGATGGAAAACAGTATATTTCTTCTGATCCTGAGCACTGGAATTATTCCAGATATGAGTTCCTTGTAACATCCTCCTGTGAAAATCCGGAGCAGCTGCTTTCATGGATTGACAAGTTCTACACAGAGGATGCTTCCATTCAGAACTTTTATGGCGGCTTTGGTGTTGGTGTAGAGAAGGATGAGGCATCAGGTACTTATACCGTGCTTGAGCCGAATGACGGCAATTCTGCTGATACGTTTGCATGGATCAACTCCCTGCGTGACTTTGGACCGAAGTATGTTGCTGAGGGCTTCAATGACAAGGTAAGCTATGCGGGAGCGAACGGTGACGCTGCAAAACTGGAACTGGATAAAGAGCTGAAGCAGTATGCGACAGAGGCATATCCGAACGCAAGTTACACGGTAGATCAGCATAACCGTCTGGCAACGATTTCTTCTGATATTCTGGCTTATGTAGCGGCAATGAGAGCTACCTGGGTAACAGAAGGCGGCGTGGCAGATCAGTGGGATACTTACATTG
>CAYLSH010000215.1:0-1257 GCA_964386235.1 uncultured Lachnospiraceae bacterium
CGAATATTAAATCTTTTCGCCGTTTTTGTAGCGTTCTACAACACTCTGAATACGTTCGTTCGGGATCAGAAGATCGCTGATGGATTCGTCGTGGTTTAGTGTGTCAATGATGTAAGCAATATATTTACTCATGTCACAACTGATATACCAGTCGCGGCTTAATAATTCGGGTGTCTGATAGATTACGTTGGTAGTAAGAACCTTGGTAATCATACCATCGTTGTAAGCCTTGTCAAACTTGTCCAGACCGTTTGTAAATAATCCGAAGGTTGCAAATACGAAAATGCGGTTTGCTTTTCTGGCTTTTAATTCGGCTGCAACTTCTAATACACTTTCACCCGAAGAGATCATATCATCAATGATGATCATATCCTTGCCTTCTACATCGGTACCTAAGAATTCATGTGCGATGATCGGGTTGCGTCCGTTGACAATCCTGGTATAGTCACGGCGCTTGTAGAACATACCCATATCCAGTCCGAGAACATTGGCAATATAGATCGCACGACCCATACCGCCTTCATCCGGGCTGATTACCATCATATGATCGGAATCCAGTTTTAATTCGTCCACATTGCGTAATAAACCTTTGATGAACTGGTAAGCAGGCTGAACGGTCTCAAAACCATGTAAAGGAATGGCATTCTGTACTCGCGGATCGTGTGCATCGAAGGTAATGATATTATCAACGCCCATGTTGATCAGTTCCTGTAAAGCAAGTGCGCAGTCAAGTGATTCTCTTGCAGTACGCTTATGCTGACGGCTTTCGTATAAGAAAGGCATGATAACGGTGATACGTTTAGCTTTTCCTTCTACGGCTGCAATAATACGTTTCAGATCCTGATAATGGTCGTCCGGAGACATATGATTCTTATGACCGGCAACTGTGTAGGTCAGGCTGTAGTTACATACATCGACCATTAAATAGATGTCGTCGCCACGAACGGATTCTAAGATCACACCCTTGCCTTCACCGGAACCAAAACGGGGAAGCTTGTGTTCGATCAGGAAGGTGTCACGCTGATAACCGGCAAAAGATAAAGTGTTCTTATGCTCGTTTTCGCGTTCGGTTCTCCATTTTACAAGGTAGCTGTCCACCTTTTTGCCAAGTTCATCACAACTTGGGAGAGCGATCAGTCCGAGGGGACCAACGGGAATGGTTTCTAGGTTTCTTGTTTCTTCACGTGTACTCATGAAAAAATGTCCTCACTTTCTGTGATACTTTCTGTGATACTTTCTGTGATACTTTCTGTGATA
>CAYLSH010000216.1:0-1254 GCA_964386235.1 uncultured Lachnospiraceae bacterium
TTGACATCAAAAGCAGCATAACTGCTTCCTGAAAAAGTTCCTGCAGAGGAATTTATCATTTTCTCCGTAAATTTCCATTCTGTATCTGCTACATCTTTTCCATCTATTCTTAACTGATACTGACTTTCTTTCTCCGCACGTTGTTCTGCTAGTTTTTCTTCCTGCTCCTTTTTCTCGGCTCGTTTCTCTTTTAATTTTTCTTCTTCTTTTTTTCTTTCCTCTGCTCTCTTTTCTGTATTTTCCTTCGCAATCTTTCCATCCGGATCTGTCGTGGTACATACCTGTGTTGTCATGCTGTCGTATCCATTGATGGTACAGTTATAGCTTACGATTTTCGCACCTCTTGCCTCTATCATCGCCTTTTCCTTTGCAATGGCCTGCGGCATGATTGAAAGATTATACTCCAGCCACTGTGCTGTCTTTTCATCACCGGCTGCCTTCTGCAAGAGAGAACTGTTAATCGTTACCGGATAATTCTTATTGGTTAAGCAGTCATATTTCTCTGTCAGGTAGTTTCCATATTCCCGCGCATTGCGATAAGTCTTTTCTGTCTTGTTTTCATTGCTCCCCTTTTGCGTTTTCGTCTCATAATCCGTATATGTCACATTATTTACTTCGGTAATTGCCATTTTCTATCGCTCCTTTGCTTTTAAAATGGGGTATCTAGTTTTACAATGTTTTCAGATACCCCTTTAAGTAGTACAACACGCCGCTTTATTCAAAAACCTTTATATTTTCAAACCATATTTTATATGTAATCTTTTCTACTAGATGGATTGTGTTAATTTTCCTATTAAAGCGGCTCTGTTCGGTGCTACTTTGCTGACTTCCGCCTTCCGCAAATTCATAAACTCATTTCCCATATACACGTTGTGCTGTGCATCTTTTTTTGCCAGTTCCACAATTTTTTCTTTTAAGGAATCTGTTAATTTCCATTTGCTTTTTTCCGATGTCCCGGCAACACTTTTCACCGAGTTTCCATACAGCTTTGTGGTGCTGAAATGATTTGATATATCATAAGATGTTGCAATCAGACTGTTATTTAAAGCAATATTGTTTACTGCCATAATGTCCTCGTTGAGATTTTATTTAAAATCCATTGCCAGTGGATTCATTTCTTAACCCTTATATCGTCAATTTACCCTCATTTTTTAACCGTGTTGCAGAACTGGGAATTTTCATTGCAGAATTGGAAATCGAAAAAGCAGACACGCCTACACGCACCTGCTTTGCTGATTCGATATTAAAATGGCA
>CAYLSH010000217.1:0-1243 GCA_964386235.1 uncultured Lachnospiraceae bacterium
ATGATCCATGGGATTCGTTGACGAATGCAGTTTTTTTTAGTAAGATATAGATTGCTTATAAAAAGTAACCTTTGATTTATAATAAAAAAGAATGAAGTGGAGGAGAATAGTATGCCACAGGTAGGTATTGTAATGGGCAGCGATTCGGATATGCCGGTTATGGCAAAGGCTGCTGATATTTTAGAAGAATTAGGAATCTCTTATGAAATGAACATCATTTCCGCACACAGGGAACCGGATGATTTCTTTGCATATGCAAAAAGTGCGGAAGAAAGAGGGTATAAAGTTATTATTGCAGGCGCAGGCATGGCAGCCCATTTACCGGGAATGTGTGCCGCTATTTTCCCGATGCCGGTTATTGGGATTCCCATGCATACTTCATCCCTCGGCGGACGTGATTCCCTGTATTCCATTGTACAGATGCCGTCCGGTATTCCGGTTGCGACGGTTGCAATCAACGGTGGTGCCAATGCGGGACTGCTTGCTGCCAAGATTCTTGCAACAGCGGATGCGGATCTGCTTGCAAGATTAAAGAAATACAGCAACTCCTTAAAAGAAGCAGTTCAGAAAAAAGATGCGAGATTACAGGAAGTTGGATATAAGAATTATTAATCATACTATATAACAAGGAGAAAAATTATGGATTACAAAAAATCTGGTGTGGATATCGAAGCAGGTTATAAGTCGGTAGAATTAATGAAAGAACATGTGAAAAAGACAATGAGACCGGAAGTATTGGGCGGCCTTGGCGGATTCTCAGGTGCATTTTCCCTTGCCAAAATCAAGGATATGGAAAATCCGACTCTGGTATCCGGTACGGACGGTTGCGGTACGAAAGTAAAACTTGCTTTTCTAATGGACAAACATGATACGATCGGTATCGATGCAGTGGCAATGTGTGTCAATGATATTGCCTGCGCAGGTGGTGAACCATTATTTTTCCTGGATTATATTGCATGCGGTAAGAATTACCCGGAAAAGATCGCTACGATCGTTAAGGGTGTGGCAGAAGGCTGCTTACAGTCCGGCTGTGCACTGATCGGTGGTGAGACCGCAGAACATCCGGGACTGATGCCGGAGGACGAATACGATCTTGCCGGATTTGCCGTTGGTGTTGTGGATGAAAAGGATATCATTACAGGTAAAGATCTTGCAGAGGGAGATGTACTGATCGGTATGGCATCTTCCGGTGTACATAGCAATGGATTTTCACTGGTTCGTAAAGTATTCGAGATGACAAAAG
>CAYLSH010000218.1:0-1226 GCA_964386235.1 uncultured Lachnospiraceae bacterium
AAGAACCACGAATAGCCCTCGACTGTGTACGCAGTCGGGGGCTATTCTTTTTTTTTTGCGTTTTTGTGCCCGTTGCCGGACTTATATGAATTTTATACAGAAAAAATGTATGCCCCCGCCAGCGCCCAAAGCCGCCAGCGGGGGATAAACATTTTCATCGTAAATAGAGGCACTACTTTCGACAGTACCTCTATATTTGCACCGTCAGATGCTTAATAATCGTGTGAACCCTCTACGCGACAAAACAACAAAAATACACCATCACAATGCCAACACTTCACTCCATTTATCTTCTAAAACAGGAATACCAAGCTCACGGTTCTCACGCACATGGCGAAGTGATTGCTCACCGGGGTAAAAAACCTCATTCCCTTCGCAAACAGGGACAGAAGATTTTACATCTTCCACGATTTCATTGACGATTCGGTCAGTCACTGCTGGCGAGTCAAACTTAGACGGATCGATTGCAATCATAATTTGAGTCAGTCCCACCTCATCTCCGAACGTTCCGATGGTCTTCACAGGGTTCCCATTAGATAGAATCGTCGCAATCAAATCCAACGCCACCGAAAGCCCACTGCCCTTCCAATAGCCCATCGGAAGTACACGCCACGTCTTTTCGATCTCTGCCGGATTCGTTGAGAGCGCACCGGTCGAGTCGTAACCGCCAGGGACTGGAAGCGAAAGCCCTTTTAGCTTACAGTCTTCGATTTTTCCATACGAGAATTGCGAAACAGCACAGTCAAGAACCACGTGCTCTCCGCTACTTCTTGGCACAGCGAGTACCAGAGGGTTATTGCCGATCTTGCGATCTATGCCTCCCCATGCTGGCATATTGGGCATCGTATTAGACCAGCAGATGCCGATGCATCCAGCATCCGCTGCCTGCCATCCGTAGCTTCCGCCGCGCATCCAATGGTTGTTGTTGCCGAGCGCAACTATACCGACTCCAAACTCATACGACAGTTCAACGGCACGAGCCATGGCGCGACGTGCATTGAGCGATCCAAACCCGCGATGCCCATTCCAACGTTCCAGAGCCCCTGCCTGAAGTTCACATGTCGGTTCAACAGCAGGATCGATCTCCCCTCTTTTCAGATACTCTATCATCGGTGATGTGGGTATAAATGTCCAGCGTAGTGACCGCCGATACATGTCCCAGCATGGCAGAGAGTGTTTTCACGTCCATGCCATTTTCCAGCGCCAGCGTTGCGAACGTGTGCCGC
>CAYLSH010000219.1:0-1208 GCA_964386235.1 uncultured Lachnospiraceae bacterium
TCTAACTGATTTGTAGCGTTCTGGAATCTCAAATTGAAAAGTTCTTTTTTAGCAGCTACTAATTCCTGTGCTAATTCTGCAGCTGATTTCTTGTTTAAATCTTCTACATACTTATTAGTTTTCATTTGATACACCGCCTTCCAAGTCTGCTTTAGAAACAATTTTACATTTACAAGGGAGTTTGTGCATAGCAAGACGTAACGCTTCTCTAGCTATTTCTTCACTTACGCCACTGATTTCAAACATTACTCTACCTGGTTTAACTACTGCTACCCAGTACTCTAATGTACCTTTACCGGAACCCATACGGGTTTCAGCTGGCTTAGCTGTAACTGGTTTGTCTGGGAAAATCTTAATCCAAACTTTACCACCACGTTTTGTATGACGAGTCATAGCAATACGGGCTGCTTCGATCTGGTTAGATCTGATCCAGCATGGCTCTGTAGCCACAAGACCAAATTCACCGTGTGTTATTGTGTTACCGCGCAGCGCTTTTCCTCTCATGGAACCACGGAACTGCTTACGACGTTTCACTCTTTTAGGCATTAACATTATTTATCGCTCCCTTCCTTATTAGCTTTTGTAGGAAGTACCTCTCCTTTATAGATCCATACCTTAACGCCGACTTTACCATATGTGGTGTCTGCTTCTGCAAAACCATAGTCGATGTCAGCTCTTAATGTCTGAAGCGGAATAGTACCTTCACTATAGAATTCTGTACGAGCCATATCTGCTCCACCTAAACGACCTGAACAGCTGGTCTTGATACCTAATGCGCCAGCCTTCATAGTTCTTGACATGGTAGATTTCATAGCTCTTCTGAAAGATACACGGTTTTCAAGCTGTCCTGCGATGTTTTCTGCTACTAACTGAGCATCTCTGTCAGGTCTCTTGATCTCTTTGATATCAACGAGTACTTTCTTATCCGTTAACTTGGAAAGTTCTTTCTTTGTAATTTCGATTTCATTTCCACCCTTACCGATTACAACGCCCGGTTTTGCTGTGTGGATGATTACTTTCACTCTGTCAGATGCTCTTTCGATCTCGATCTTAGAAACACCGGCAGCATATAATTTTTTCTTTAAGAATTTTCTGATATTGTAATCTTCAACTAAGAAATCTGAAAAATCAGCATCTGCATACCATTTAGAATCCCATTCTTTGATAACGCCGACTCTCAGACCATGAGGATTAACTTTCTGTCCCAT
>CAYLSH010000220.1:0-1202 GCA_964386235.1 uncultured Lachnospiraceae bacterium
TGTCCAAATTAACACTTGTTATATCCTGATACTGAGCAAGAATCTTGAATATTAGTTTTATGGGGGCAGAAGTATTTATGATATCTGCATAATTATAACACCTGTTGTTTATGCATATCGTAGAAAATATACAGACGAGTAAAATTCTACTTGCGAATACATTTCAATGATGCTATATTGTGTGAAAGCATTACAGATTCTTAGATTCTATATGAATGGATTTGCCTTTTCTCTTGCGTGAAGGCAATGGTTCAATATCTTCAGCCTACGGCTGTCATGTATCTTTTGGAACATCAATGCTTTATTTCAAATTTTAATTATAAATCAATTGTATAAGGCAGAGAGGTTCTAACAGCACAGGTCAGAAGAAGAGTATATTTGATCCAATGAGTTGACGAACGAAACATGACGCTGTTTTGGGTAGATTAGATCGTATAGGTACCGTATTCTACGTAGGGGTTTTATGGATTTTACGGATATGCCGGAAGAACTTAAAAAATATGTCAATGATTATCCGGTTTACATATTAAATGTAGCACAGCTAGATAATTTGGATCTTTTTAAAACGGATTTAAAACAGATATTTGCTTTTCTGCAAGTGGAAAAAAACAAGACCGAACTACGAAAACTGGTCAATTCAGATCCGGAATATCAAAAAATGGATGAGGATGCCTATGATATGATTGCGGCATGTACTCATATGGATAAAATGCTTGAAGTAAAGCAATATCAAGGTAAGGAAGGAAAAATAGATATGTGTCAGGCGATAAAAGAAATGTTAGAAGATGAAAGACAGATTGGCCGAGAAGAAGGCTGGGAAGAAGGCCACTTAGAAGGCTGGGAAGAAGGCAGAGATGCCGGTCTGGAAGAAGGCCGAGAAGAACTTCTTCTTGTGATCATCCGCAAAAAAATCAAAAAGAGTATGACATTAGATATGATTGCAGATGATCTGGAGGAGGATGTGGAAGTAATCAGGCCTATGTATGAGAAGGCAAAGGGAGAAAAAAGAAAACTGTTTCACAAGCGCTGAGCGTGGATAAATGTTTTCGATCTATGAAGGTAAGTTTCAATCTTATCTGCAAAGACAAGAAGCGCATCTTCCATGAGATCTATGTGATGAGGAAAAAAGTTCTTGCAAACACATGTGTTTTATGATATTACTATAAATAGAAATAACATATCCAATATTTTATTTCCGAAAC
>CAYLSH010000221.1:0-1195 GCA_964386235.1 uncultured Lachnospiraceae bacterium
GGCCTGACCAGCTTTTACGCCATGGAAAAGGGCCTGATCGTGGGCTACTAAAAAACAGCAGCGCCCCTGTCGGCCGACAGGGGCGCTTGTTTGCGGAAACTCAGCGGACCGTGCTGCGCAGAACGCCGATCTTCTCGATGGAGCACTCCACCACGTCGCCGGGCTTCAGGAACCGGGGCGGGTCAAAGCCCATGCCCGCGCCAGCGGGCGTGCCGGTGGCGATGATGGTGCCGGGCAGCAGCGTCATGCCGGAGGACAGCTCCTCCAGGATCGCGGGGATGCCGGTGATGAGCAGGTCCGTGGTGGAATCCTGCCGCAGCTCGCCGTTGACGCGGGCAGTGATGCGCAGCGCGGGCGGAAAGGCGATCTCATCGGCGGTGGTGATGCAGGGGCCCATGGGCGTGAAGCCGTCCAGACTCTTGCCGAAGTACCACTGCTTGTGGGCGGTTTGCAGGATACGGGCGGAGACATCGTTCAGCACGGTGTAGCCAAAGATGTAGTCAGCGGCGTCGGCGGCGGAGACGTTCCGGGCGGTCCTTCCGATGATGACCGCCAGCTCTGCCTCATAGTCCAGCCGCTCCACCAGACCGGGATGGCTCTCGATGAAGCCGTCCGGCGGCACGGCCTCCGTCACCCGCTTGGAGAAATAGATGGGGATGGGCCGCTCCTTGGCGAAGGCCTCGCCGTTGTAGCGGGCGGATTCCTCCGCGTGGGCCAGGTAATTGATGCCCAGGCAGATGATGTCCTGCCGGGGCCGGGGAATGGGCGCGCACAGCGCCGCCTCCGACAGGGGGACCGGCTCCGCGTCCTCCGCCGCGGCGGTCCAGACCTCTCTGGGCGTTTCGATCACCGTCAGCAGATCGGGATAGGGCAGGGGCAGCACCGCCGCGCCGTCCCCGGTCAGGATGCCGGGCCGCTCCCGGCCATTTTGCAGATAGGTCACGAGCTTCATGAAAAAAACCTCCAAAGCCACGGCGGACAGGTCCCCTGTCCGCCGTTGTGTGTTAAGAGAGCAGCAGCTTGTCGCTGGCCTCGTCGCTTCCGCTGACCTTGCTGAACAGCTCCAGAAGCTGGGGCACCGTCAGCTTTTTCTTTTCCTCGCCGGCCACGTCGATGACGATCCGGCCGTTGTACATCATGATGGATGGACATGGCGACCTCCTGGATCGTTTCACAAAAAACAGTTTCAAACGGA
>CAYLSH010000222.1:0-1193 GCA_964386235.1 uncultured Lachnospiraceae bacterium
GCAATGGCCTCGTCCTTCTGCCGCGCACCGTAGGTGGGATAGACCACGGCGGTATCCAGCACCTTGCCGGTGCCGTCTACCACCGCCACCTTGCAGCCCATGCGGTAGCCGGGGTCAAGACCCATAGTGACCTTGCCCTTGACGGGTGGCTGCATCAGAAGGGGCTTCAGGTTCAGGGCGAACTGGCCGATCGCGCCCTCGTTGGCCTGCTCCGTCAGCATCGACCGCATTTCCCGTTCCAGCGAGGGGAAGATGAGCCGGTCATAGGCATCAGCGCAGGCGGCCTTGATAAACTCCATCGCCGCGCTGCCGGGCTTGACCACGGCGCGGCGCAGCAGTGGCAGTGCCTGTTCCTCCTCCGGTGTCACCGACACGGAGAGAAAGCCCTCTTTCTCTCCGCGGTTGATGGCCAGTATCTGATGTCCCGCCAGCTTGGAGAGGGGCTGGTCGAAATCGTAATACAGGCGGTAGACGCTGTCCTCGTCCCTGGCGACAAGACTGCGCAGATGTCCCTGCCGCAGCAGCAGTCCCCGCAGAGCTTTGCGGATGTCCGCATCGTCGGAAAGCTGCTCGGCAATGATGTCGTTGGCACCCTGCAGGGCATCCTCCACCGTCTCCACGCCCTTTTCCGGGTCAATATAGTCCTCTGCGGCTATCTCCGGCGCGGGGCAGTCACGCTCCTGCGCCAGCAGCAGCGCGGCCAATGGCTCCAGCCCCTTTTCTTTGGCGATGGTGGCGCGGGTGCGGCGTTTGGGCTTATAGGGGCGGTAGAGATCCTCCACCTCCGCCAGCGTTTTGGCGCTGTCGATGGCGGCGGCCAGCTCGTCCGTCAGCTTGCCCTGCTCGTCAATGGAGCGCTTCACCGCCTCCTGCCGCTCTCCTAAATTGCGGAGATATTGCAGCCGTTCCTCCAGCGTGCGCAGGGCGGTGTCGTCCATGGCACCGTGAAGCTCCTTGCGGTAGCGGGCGATAAAGGGAATGGTGTTGCCCTCGTCCAGCAGACGGACAACGTTTTCGATATGCGCCACAGGGCGGCCAAGCTCCTGCGCCAGCGTTTTGATAATATCCATAGGTGTTCCTCCGATGCGGGTGATGTACAGTGGACATAGTATACCACCTCGCCCCGCCGCTTGCAAGCTCACCGTCCACCTGCCATGCCGAAGAGCTTTTCCTTATACGCCGGTGCGTGGACT
>CAYLSH010000223.1:0-1185 GCA_964386235.1 uncultured Lachnospiraceae bacterium
ATTTCCGTTGTGTTTCAGGAAAATATGTTTTTAAAGCAGATTGCAATTGTTGGTGTGTGTACTTTTTGCATGAAGATTTGTTATAGGCAGACATATACCAAATTAGCGATTTTTGTTCTTCTCCATCAGGGACTTGGATTTATTGCAGATTACAGTGCCATTCTACTGGCTGCAAAATGCATCGGTGAAATTACGGAAGAATTGTATGCTGATTCGCTGGTATTTTTGTTTATGGTAGTCATAAGCCAGATATTGATGCTTCTTTTTATTATGTTTCTGAAACGGTGCATTGTGAAAAAGTCCTCGGATATGTTAAATGTGGCAGAATGGCTTCGTTTTATTATATTTCCGATTTTTACAATTATCATGATCATGACACTCTGGACAATTTGCGGAGTACCGAAAAATAATGAACAAAAAAATGCAATGCTTGGCATCGCATTTGGACTCCTTGTTATGAATCTTTTGGTGTTTTATTTAATCAACGATATTTTGAGCAGAGAGGCAAAACTCAGAGAAAACCAGATTGTGTTAGAGCGTGTGAAACATGAAACCGGAATGTACCGTACTATTTCAGAAAATTATGAAAAACAAAGAAAGCGAGAGCATGAGTTTAAAAATCAGTTGGTATTTATTGCAGCACTGGCTCGTGAAAACAGAGTGGATGAGATTCATCGTTATTTGAAGGAATATGATCAGGAAATTATGCAGAATACAGACAGCATAGATACCAACAATGTAATAGTCAATGCAATCTTAAATTCCAAGTACCAGGAAATGGGAGAAGAAGGGATTTTGTTTGTGGTGAAGATAAATGATTTATCCACTCTGCAAATACAGGATGAGGATATTGTTCTGATTTTATCCAACCTCTTAAACAACGCAATAGAAGCAGCCGAGCAGTGTGAAGATGCAGTGATCAAGTTGAAATTTGTGATAGAGGGAGAGCAAATTATCTTGTCTGTTATCAATACATTTTCAAAAGAACCGGTAATGTCAGATAATAAATTTTTTACAACAAAGACCGAGGATGCGGACAGGCATGGAATCGGACTTGAAAACATTAAGGATACTGTGAAAAAATATGATGGTTCCTGTGTCATAAGACATGATGAAAAGAATTTTAAGGTTGCCATTTTAATATCGAATCAGCAAAGCAGGTGCGTGTAGGCGTGTCTGCTTTTT
>CAYLSH010000224.1:0-1179 GCA_964386235.1 uncultured Lachnospiraceae bacterium
TTGATTTTCCTGCATTTTTTCCGAAAAGCAACTTGCTGCCGTGGCAGATGAAAAGTACTTTTATCATAGTAATTGTTTGCTCCTTTTTGCCCGGAAATGCCGTATTTTACAGGATATTCCGGGGTTATGGTTAAATTGTTGTTTGCTTGTCAACTAGGCAAATTATAGCAAACTACCCACTATGGAGCGTTTACGTTTAATCAACTGCTTTCTTATATATACCTACTATATTATTAATATCTTCATAGTCTGCTTGCGAAATAATATTACTATTTTTGTATAACTCAACATCTTTTTCCAAAGCAACTATTACCTTTTTAATTACTTGTTTTAATGCATCATCTTCTTTTGATTTATTTAGAAGCCAGCGTGTAATTCCTGTATACAGTAAATTACTATTTCTGTCAGGTGGAGTATACGCTTCCACATCATTAATTATAGTGTATTTTGCATTCTTTAAAATCAATACATATTCTTGGGTGTTTGCGGCCAAAGAAAACGCACTATTTCTCACAGTCAATAAATTGCTTAAAAAGTACGGCTTTTTTCTAGTATTATAATTCATATTATTCAACTGTAAGTATTCTAAATTAGTAGTTTCAGAATAGCATTCCCTTATAATAAGGAAATCAATCCAGTTCTCTCTTCTATGTAAGGGATATGCAAATAATATTTCCTCCGACAAATTGTTCGGAAACCCTTCAGTATCAAAAAACACATCGACATATGCTATTGCCACATATCCTCTCGTTCCTTTTTTTCCTTCTAAAAACTGTTTAGCAATTTCAAAATCAGGCGTAAAGGAATAAAATAATTTATTTTTATACATTGTATGGCTCGGTATTTCATGACTATACATAGCATCAAGATAAAATCTATAATCATAAATATGTTTAAACGCATCCGGTTTCATACTCGAAACACCTTTTAATTCACGCTCCCTTACCGCTCTATACAATCTCTCTCGAATTATCATATCTCTACTCACATAATCGCTCAGGTAGTGTCAAATTTACTACCTTATTTTTCTTTCTAAACCTTTATTTTCTTAGAGCTTGCCATATTTTTCCTGTCTATTTGTTTTATCTACCTTTTATACTGACTACCTCCAACTGATCCTAAAATAATCCAAATACGCTTTATATTTATCCTGTGCAGTCAGGCAGGTATCTGTCAGAT
>CAYLSH010000225.1:0-1166 GCA_964386235.1 uncultured Lachnospiraceae bacterium
AGGAATTGGGAAATTTACAAACAGGTGCGGATGTGTTAGAATGCAGGGGATAGGTCAATGGGACCCGGTATAAAAGGAGGAAGATCCATGGGAATTTTGAAAATGGATAAAAGAGAGAAAAAAAGAAAAGGAAAAAGAGGGCAATTCCTTGGCATAGCAGGTGCAGTACTGGTGATGAGTTTTTTGACAACGGAAGCGGTACATGCGGAAGAATTACCACATGCGGAGGAAATGCTACAAGTAGAGGAAGCGGTTACGCAGAAGATCCGTCTGACAGCGGTGGATGACTGGGAGATGACACCTCTTTCCGGAGCTGAGATTACGCTGGCTGTGAAAGAAGGGGACACATATACGGATGTGAATGGCAAAACGAACCTTGGCATTCCGACAGAAGGCGTGGAAGTGGAACTGGGCGAAGGAGAGTATCGTCTGGTTGTGGATAAAACTCCGGCAGGATATATAACGTCCGCACAACCTGTTGTTTTCCGGGTAACGGCGGAAGCAGTAGTACTTATGGATGCCGAGAATGCGGATTTAACCTCGCAAGAAGGCAGATACACACTGACTTTGTACAACGCCGTGGACTTTGATTATGTACTTCCGGCAACCGGTGGTATGGGAACCCGTCCTTTTACCGTCGCGGGTATTTTGTTAATCGTAGCAGGACTGACCGGCCGGATGGCAATGCATGCAAGAAAGAAGCACATGCTTTTGATCATAACCGCGCTAACGGTTGTGACGGCATTTGCCGGCACCTCGCTTCCGGCAATGGCAGCGGGCAGTCAGGGATATACTTACTATGTTATGATGAAAACGTTTACGGGGGAAGCACCGGCGGAATATTATGTGGAAGAGGAAAGCCTTGCTAAGGCATTGGATGGACTGACGGTAAACGGCACGGATCTGTTTACGGTAGAACAGGTGGATGGCAAATGGTATGTCAATACCGGTGATGAGGCGGACTGCAGTGCCAAAGAAGTAGCAGAAGCCCTTGCCACGATCAAAGACTCTGCGATCGAGAGTGCACCGCTTACCAAACGCACACTGGAATTGGGATATGGTGCACTGATCCTGGTTCAGACCAGAGCCGGCACATATTTTGTGGTCGAGGTGGATGGAAGCGAACAAAACCTGTTCGGACACGTGCAGGAGGTGGATAAGAATCC
>CAYLSH010000226.1:0-1145 GCA_964386235.1 uncultured Lachnospiraceae bacterium
CCTTTATTTTCTCTATTCATAGTCCAATATGAAAAAACGTTAGAAGTGTAATGCCTGAGCACGAACGAGTTCAGCGCGTCGATGAGGGACCTCCCTGTGTAATTGAACACGGAAACAGGATTTGTGAGCTCGAGGGTGGCATTATCATAGCTAGATGACTCGAATGCCCTCGATGGAGTTCCGCACCCAGATATTCCGCTCGCATTGATGTTGTTGCTCCAGTAACTGTAATCGATGAATACGTAGGGTGCGGCAGTTCCAGCAATCCCCCCAATGCACGTGGTTGTAGCGGTCTCATTTAATATAGAGATCTTCCCCGCGCTTACGCAGTTATCGATCTGGGATTGATGACTGTACCCTATTATCCCTCCGACGCACAAGTTGGATGTTGTGTTTCCTGTGTAGTTGATCGCCCCGTAATTGATGCTGTTCCGGAAGTACCTGATAAATGCCTGGTTATAATAATTGTAGTAAGAATAAGAATGTCCAGCAATGCCTCCACTATATGTAATCGTAGTAGTACTAGAATGCGTAATGGCCCCATAGTTGACACAGCTCCTCACATAGCTTGTGCAGTACCGGTGAAGGTATATGGATCCGATAATCCCTCCAATGTATAAAGTTGAGGCCCTATCACCAGATTCTGCAACGTCCCCATAATTGGCACAGTTATTCATATCGAAATTGGGATAATCCTGTGAATAGACACGACCAGTAACCCCTCCGATGTATAAATCGTTGTTAACACTACTGAAATGCGTAACAGTCCCGTAGTTGATGCAGTTATTAACAACGGCTCTCCCGCGAGTTGCTATGTAAATATACCCAGCAAGCCCTCCGATGTACCCATATGTACTAGGGCTGAATTGCGTAATGGCCCCATAGTTGGTGCAGTTCTTTATAATGGCTGAATAATACTCTTGTGAATAAAGATATCCAGCAATGCCCCCAATGGCCACCTCCTGCCCCATCGCAGAACCGCTGAACCCCACGGATCCCATGTTGATGTTGTTCTCGATGGTGCAAGATATCCCATCCCCATGGCAATACCCGATGATTCCTCCTACGTACGAGTTACCTGACCCGTAGGTACTCGTGATGCTGCAGCTCTTGTCCAGAATCACATTCCGGATGGTCAGCCCGTA
>CAYLSH010000227.1:0-1120 GCA_964386235.1 uncultured Lachnospiraceae bacterium
AGAAGCAATAATCATATGTATGCTCAAATTATTGACGATACCGTTGGAAAAACTTTAGTAGCAGCATCTACTCTTGAAAAAGATGTAAAAGCTGAATTAGAGAAAACCAATAACGTTGATGCAGCAGCATATTTAGGAACTGTTATTGCTAAGAAGGCGATGGAAAAAGGTATCAAGGAAGTTGTTTTTGATAGAGGCGGCTTTATATACCAGGGTAAGATCAAAGCATTAGCTGAAGCAGCAAGAGAAGCTGGCTTAGAATTCTAGGAAAGGGAGAGAACATCACATGAAACATGATATCATTGATACAACAAACATGGAATTAACTGAAAAAGTTGTTTCTATTAAGCGTGTTACCAAAGTTGTTAAAGGTGGTCGTAACTTCCGCTTCACTGCTTTAGTTGTAGTAGGAGATGGCCAGGGACACGTAGGTGCCGGCTTAGGTAAAGCAGCTGAAATTCCTGAAGCAATCCGCAAAGGAAAAGAAGATGCTACCAAGAATTTGGTAACAGTTGCTCTTGATGAGAACAATTCTGTTACACATGACTTCTTAGGTAAGTTCGGTTCTGCAACAGTATTATTAAAGAAGGCTCCTGAAGGTACCGGTATCATCGCCGGTGGTCCTGCACGTAGCGTATGTGAATTGGCAGGTATCAAGAACATCCGTACAAAATCTTTAGGATCTAACAATAAACAGAATGTAGTTTTAGCTACAATCGAAGGCTTAAAAGCATTAAAGAAACCGGAAGAAGTAGCCAGATTACGTGGAAAATCTGTTGAAGAAATCATTGGTTAGGAGGAAATAGGAAGATGGCAGCAAAAAAAGAAAAAATGTTAAAAATCACTTTGGTAAAATCTCCTATTGGTGCAGTTCCTAAAAACAAAGCAACAATCGAAGCTATGGGTCTTACAAAGTTAAACAAGTCCATTATTTTACCGGATAATGCTTGTACACAGGGTATGATCCGCAAAGTAGGATATATGCTTAAAGTAGAAGATGCAGAATAAGATTAAATAAGAAGGAGGTGTCAACAATGGAATTATCTAATTTACAGCCAGCAGCTGGCTCAAAGCACAGTGATAATTTTAGAAGAGGTCGTGGACACGGTTCAGGAAATGG
>CAYLSH010000228.1:0-1114 GCA_964386235.1 uncultured Lachnospiraceae bacterium
TCTGTTAGGATATACAGGCGCGGTATCTACGGAAAAGCTAGAGGAATTGCGTGAGGACGATCCCAACACCCCGTATGCGGTATCTGACCAGATTGGTATTTCGGGTCTGGAAAGTATCTATGAGGATTATCTTAGAGGTACAAAGGGAAGTGAAAAGCTGACCATAAATGAAACAACAAGCAGGATAGAAAAGATAGAAAAGGAAACGGATCCGGTTGCCGGCAACAATCTGTATCTTTCTATTGATGCAGACCTGCAGGAGGAATGCTATAAGCTGTTAGAGGAGCACATTGCAGGTGTACTGATTGCAAATATTAATAATAGTGCGAGTGCAGGCTCGAAGGGACGTACTGCATCGGAAATTAAGGTGCCGATTTATGATGTATACAGTGCACTTATCGAAAATAATATCATCAATGCAGAACGCTTTGTTGATAAGGATGCTTCTGCTCTGGAAAAGCAGACATATCGAAAGTATAAGGCAAAATCAAAGCAGATAAAAACTAAGCTGCGGCATATTCTGGCGGCAGACAGCAAAACAACAAAACGTCAGCTTTCTGATTCTATGGAGGATTTTGTTGATTATTTTTATAAGGCATTGAAAAATGATGCGGTAGTCTTAACGGATGAGGTGGATGAAACAGATGTAACCTTTAAACGTTATGTAGCAGGTAAAATCAGCCTGAGCGAATTTTTGCAGTATGCCATTTCAAAAAGCTGGGTAGATTTAGGTGTTCTGAATATTGGAGAGGATTATTTCAGTACGGAGGAAATTTATGAAAAGCTGATTGATTATGGAATGGAGCTGCTGGAGCATGATAATGAATATACGAAGATGGTGTATAGCTTTCTGATTCATCATCAGGAGTTGTCAGGAAGAGACTGTTGCCTGTTGCTGTTTGATCAGGGAGACATAAAATATAACGCAAAGGAGTATGAAAGCTTAAAGCTGGGTCTTACTTCCCCATATTCCTTTATCATCCGAAAAATTAAAAATCTGGAAATCACACCGGGAGATTTAGGACTTGAGCCATGCTCCGGCTCACTGGTTGTTACGGATGTCAACACCGGTGCGGTAAAGGCAATGGTAAGCTATCCGAGCTATGATAACAAT
>CAYLSH010000229.1:0-1107 GCA_964386235.1 uncultured Lachnospiraceae bacterium
ATTACTCCGGACAATTTAAGCTTAGGATTCCTCGCAGCTTACACCGTTCTCTTTCGGAACATTCCAAGAGAGAGGGAATCAGTATGAATCAGTATTGTGTATATCTTCTCTCAAGAAATGATGCAGTTTATTCAAAATAGTGTTCGCACATAAGTTAATAACTGTTATAATGAAGTGGCAACATTATGGCAACAGAAAATCAGTAAGTGAAAATAATATAGATAACTGAGATAAAATATCGGCTCAAAAGATACGAAACTTAAATTAAAATGTTTAAGAATACAAATGACGGAGCCGAGTTTGAATAAGGGAATTAAAATGCCGAAAGCCTGTATTGCAATGTGCAGGTTTTTCGGCATTTGTTTTATTGAATGGTATACAGGTAGAATTTTGCTGTGATCATGGAATTCGAAGCAAATTGGTGGAAAAATGCTTTCTATTATCTTCCCAATATGTATTGTAGGGCTACTTAAGAATGAATGAGCATATAGAAACCCAAAAGTATTTTATATAGGGCATGTTGACTGCCTAATGAGCATTAGGTATAATGACCCTGACAAATATTAGGCATATGAAGGCTCGAGAAAATGAAATGGAAAGGATAAAAACAAAGGACAGAATACTTTTGGCAGCGCTTGACTTGTTCTCGGAAAAGGGATATGACCAGGCATCCATTGAATTAATTGCAGAAGCTGTGGGAATAAAAGGTCCATCCATATACGCACATTATAAGGGAAAAGAAGACATTCTTGATTCTCTGATTGCCATGATGGAAAAAGAATATGATGAAAATTTCGGAAACAGCGCTAACCCGGAAAAGATACCGGAATCGCTGGATGAATTCAAGGAAGATTGTCTGAGACGAGTTGGATTCACAATGAGGAATCCACAGATACAAAAGGTCAGAAGATTTTGCGCGAAGGAGCAGTATAGAAATGAAAAGATGGCGTCACTTGCATCAAAGCACCAGTTGACTGGAAATCAGGAAATGTATGCTTTGATGTTAGAAAAAATGATGGAAAAGAATCTGATACGTAGGTTTGATGCCAATCTTCTTGTGCAATAGGAAATTTCTTTGAAATTACCTATTGCACAAAAAACACTCCG
>CAYLSH010000230.1:0-1103 GCA_964386235.1 uncultured Lachnospiraceae bacterium
GTTTTATCTTCTTTTTATTATTTTCTGTCATATTGTATCCTCCATTCGGTAACCGGTAGTGTCAAATTTACTACCTTATTTTTCTTTCTAAACCTTTATTTTCGGGAGTTTGCAAATAAAAAGAGCAATTACCTCCCTTTTGAAGTATAATGAGTTCACCACAAACAACATTACTCAAAGGAGTCATTGCTCATGAACATTATACTTTATTTACTTCAATTAATTCAATACCAACATAAACAAATCTGCTGGCTCTTAAATTTTATCTGCAGATATATTCCTCTAAAACAGTGGGCTTTCGATGATTCCCATTCCCCTAAGTACCAAAAATTTAAGATTGATAAGCTTCCTGTCATAAAAACTTTCGTTAAGCAGGACTGGCAGTTCCTTCTTGAATACTATCAGTGGAAATATGGCAAACCTGTTAAGCCGATTCAGCGTCGCAACGGCAAATCCATTCCTGTAGATACCGTCTGTCCTTTATGCGGTGCCCCTCACCATTACATCTACGACAACAATGGCGGCAACGGTCAGTACCAGTGCAAAGTCTGTGGGCAGACATTCTCTTCCGGCGAAGTAGTTACAACTCCGGTCCGACTTACCTGTCCTCATTGCAGCAACACACTCGTTGCCAAGAAAGACCGTAAATTCTTCCGCGTCCATAAATGTGTAAATCCCAAATGCCCTTACTACCTTCACAATCTAAAAAAAGTTGAACAAAAGGATCTGGACGAAGACTATGGCAAAAACAAATATAAGCTCCACTACATCTACCGTGAATTCACTGTAGATTTCTTTGCCATGGACTTAAATTCACTTCCTAAGAATGCATCCTCTCTAAAGTTCTCCAAGCACAATGCCCATGTGATGTCCTTATGTCTGACTCTCCATATCAATCTTGGACTGTCTCTGAGAAAAACTTCACAGGCGTTGAAAGACCTCTACAACATCAGCATCTCTCATCAACAGATAGCCAACTACTGCAAAACCGCAGCCATCTGCATCAAACCCTTCGTTGACAACTACGATTACAAGCCCGGAAAAGTATTTACCGCTGATGAAACCTACATTAAAGTCAAAGGCATCAAAGCATACATCTGGTT
>CAYLSH010000231.1:0-1082 GCA_964386235.1 uncultured Lachnospiraceae bacterium
TAGTAAGTAGAACTCGTGAGAGTCTACGTTATCTCGATGTGAGTATATTTAATCACATTTTGAGTGGCAGGAAAGCAATTATGTATAGTGACAGGGAGATACTTTATTTTTTACAGACTGTGGGCGGCATCGGCAATCGTTCCATCCGGCATCTGTTTTCCGGCTTTCGTTGTGGAATGGACCTGTTTACAGCGGATGAGGAATTGCTGGGAAGATTTTTAATGCCCGCACAATTGAATGCCTTTTTGCGGGAGCGGGAAAAGAAAAATCCCAAAGAGAGGATGGAGGAACTACGGAAAAAGGAGATTGCCTATTACAGTATTTTTGACTGGCAGTATCCACTCAGACTGCGCATGATAGCGGATGCGCCGCTGGCTCTTTTTGTGCGGGGAAGCCTGCCACCGGAAGAAAAAATGACAGCATCGGTGATCGGGGCAAGGTACCATTCCTTTTATGGCAATAAAAGTGCAAAGGAATATGCTGCCCTTTTAGCCGCACAGGGCGTTGGACTTGTCAGCGGAATGGCAAAGGGAATCGACAGCATTGCACAGATGGCGGCATTGGAAAACGGAGGAAAATCCTATGCCGTGCTGGGGTGCGGCGTGGACATTTGTTATCCGTCAGAAAGCCGGAAACTGTATGACAGACTGCCAAGCCAGGGAGGGATCATCAGTGAATATCCTCCGGGAACGGAACCCAAAGCCGGACTTTTTCCCATGCGTAACCGCATTATCAGTGCACTGGGTGACATTCTTTTAGTCATGGAGGCCAAGGAAAAGAGCGGCACCCTGATCACGGTGGATATGGCACTGGAACAGGGCAAGGAGATCTGGGCACTGCCGGGAAGGACGGACGATACACTCAGTTATGGATGCAACCGTCTGATCGCACAGGGGGCCGGGATTCTGACCGGTACGCAGGATTTTGCAAAAGAACTCGAACTGATGAAAAACAAATATGAAAGACGGGGCGAAAGCATGCTCGAACAGAGGAAAAAGGCGTCCCAAAAAGGCGGAAATCAGAAGACAGTTTCTTCTCCAGAGGTAAATGCCGGTAGAGTGGATACCATGAAAACAGTGGAT
>CAYLSH010000232.1:0-1070 GCA_964386235.1 uncultured Lachnospiraceae bacterium
TTCTTTTTACGTCCTTTCTTATATCTGAAAAATTCACTTTGCCACCATTACGTAAACACAAAATATCCGACAATTTTAATCTCTCAATTAACTCATAGCACATCACATCAGCAAACGCATGCATTACCTGATCTATTGTTGCCTCTTTTAGTTTTACATTATAGGGATCCGGTTGCTTTTTGGCCCTAAAGTTAAATTCATGAACCGTTATTTCCTCCCATCTGTCAAACATTTCTTCTACCTCTATCTGGTTTATAAGATAATGTTCGCCATAGCCTTTATATCGATAGGGACCTGTGTACTTTCTTCTCATCCATGACTTAAAGCTCTCCCCTTCCCTATAATCATCATCCCAATATATATCCTCATAATTTTCTGTAGGGAATCTAAAATAAACTCCCGCCATTTCTGACCATGTCAAGAACTTATTCTCCGTTAATTCATTAAACACATCTTTCGGCAGACTAAAATTATGCAAATGACTGTTTTGCCATCCGAACATTCGTAAAATTGCATAATTTAATGCATGTAAAGTAATATCTGAAGGTACAAGAATATCTCTTGATATGGTTTTTTTTACGTTTCCATATTTTTTAAGAACCTCCAGTTCTTCCTCATCCGCATATTTCATATCTAATTCCAAATGTAATCTTAATACTTTACCATTTTGTTCTTCATTAACTGCTCTTTGGGCAGATTCATCTTCAAATTCTATAATCTTACTCTCCTGCATTTTAGCCTTTCTCTCCGAAACGGATTTACTTTCCTTTGTCTTTACTACCTGCATAGCTGCTGCTTTACGCATCCTATGCCTATACTTGTCAGATCGTATAGCCTCCCGTGAAATTTCCTCTCCACCATATACTCCTCTTTCATAAGGCATATATGCCTGCACATTTTTCACTGACATATACAAAGCATCGGCTATTTCCTCTGTCGACATTCCCTGCTTTAACATAGCTCCGATTTTTAAACTGGTATCACTTTCCCATAATCCCTCCGTTATCAGAATCTTACGCACCTTAACAGTGGAAATACCGGTTTCTCTTGCCGTTTCTAAAACAGAGTTG
>CAYLSH010000233.1:0-1063 GCA_964386235.1 uncultured Lachnospiraceae bacterium
GATGCAGTGGTAAACACTGCAAATCCGAACCCTGTCATCGGCTCCGGCGTTGACAGCGGAATACATAAAAAAGCCGGACATGAGCTGCTTGCGGCAAGACAGAAAATTGGCTGCATTGAGTTCGGTGATGCGGTTATCACTCCCGGATTTGGATTGGATGCCAAGTATGTTATCCATACAGTAGGACCTATTTGGGAGGACGGCAACCACGGAGAGGAACAGATTCTGTCCTCGTGTTACAGAAAGTCCCTGGCAGTGGCTAAAGAGTATGAGTGCGAGTCTATTGCATTTCCTTTGATAGCCACAGGAAATTATGGCTTTCCGAAGCCTCTCGCTCTGCAAATTGCTGTCCGTGAAATCAGCACTTTCCTTTTGGAAAATGAAATGCAGATTTACCTGGTTGTGTTTGGCAAAGAAGCCTTCGCCCTTTCAGAAAAACTGTTTAAATCCGTTAGCAGCTACATTGACGAAAATTATATTCGCAGCAAAACACTTGATGAATATGGAACGGAAAGCGTATATGGTTCCCGCCTTGAAACAAGGCGGATAAGAGAACGGCTGAAACGGAGCAATCGAATCCATGAGGATATTTGTCCGTCACAAGCATTGGAAGAGTGCCTTGATATGTCCGTTGGGGCAGCGATTCCAATGGACTCTGATGATTGGGGACAGTTACTGAAAGATCTGGATGCAGGCTTTTCTGAAACGCTTCTGCAGCTTATCGACCGCACCGGAAAGAAAGACTCTGAAATTTACAAAAAAGCCAATGTGGACAGAAAACTGTTCTCGAAAATCCGGAATAATATGGACTACAAGCCATCCAAGACAACTGCACTGGCTTTTGCCTTTGCATTGGAACTGGATGTTGATGAAACAAAGGATTTTATAGGTAGAGCAGGGTTTGCTCTCTCCCACAGCAGTAAGTTTGATGTAATTGTGGAGTATTTCCTGGTAAACAGAAACTACAATGTATTTGAATTGAATGAGGTTCTGTTTGCTTTTGACCAGCCGCTTATCGGTGCATAAAAATGTCGCATACCATGCGACCATTCATTCTCCTGTT
>CAYLSH010000234.1:0-1058 GCA_964386235.1 uncultured Lachnospiraceae bacterium
ATGTCACTACTACAAGTCCGATATTAAATGTGCTTCTTCTCATTCTGCATACCTCACTTCCCTCTCAGCTACCATCTGACGATACAGTTTCTTCTTTTCAGCTTCGTACTTCTTCTCAAGTTTCTGCATCTCACATTCCAGAAATGCCTTCTTATGTTCTTCAACAAATGCTCTCTCTTCATCCAGAGTAATTGTCAGCTTACCATCTTCACACTTTACCAAAATAGGATCCCCAATATTGAATCCACACTGTTCCAACCACAGTCCCTGGAGCCTGAGCATTGGAGCTGTCTTACAACCATAACCACCGAAACTACTGACCTTTAACTCTCTAAACTCTTTCTTTTTTCTAACCATGTTTTTTGCTCCTTTCGTTTTATGTACTATTTTGTTTGGAATTTCATTATAGGACATAGTCGCATGTCCGTCAAGAAAAATTTACATAGTCGGATGTCCACAAATAAATACATAGTCAGATGTCCATTTATGTGTTATAATGCTTGTGGCTAATTGTGCCTATATTTCAAATCATGGGAAGTGTGTTTATGAGCGAAGAAAAGAAAAAGCCCGGTCGTAAGTTGACTCAGGCTCGTAAAGAAGCTAATGCAAGATATAATAGTAAATTTGTTGAAGTCAAAGTTCGTATGACACCTGAACGGCGATCTGAAGTTCAGGATCATGCTGCCAGCATGGAAGAAAGTGCGACTGCTTTTATCAACCGTGCGATTGATGAGACTATGGCAAGAGACAAAGAAAAATCACAGAAATAAAAATTCGGCAGGTTAAGGATCAATTCCCTCTCCTGCCGATTTCTTTTTATGTACTTGTTTTCTATTCGCTATTCTGGGGCTATCACATCTTCTTTTTCACTGTTATTTTGGTGTACCAGCCAGTGTACCAAGTGTACCAGCAGGTGTACCAATTTTTTATAAAATACATAGATTTATAACAAGTTTTATGTGAGTAGCAAATCCGAAGAATCCTTTATTTATAAGGCTTTATAGCCATTTAAGGAGTTATAACAACTTATATGAAATAGGCTCGCATATTACGATTCC
>CAYLSH010000235.1:0-1057 GCA_964386235.1 uncultured Lachnospiraceae bacterium
AAGAGACTGATCGACATCATCACACCTACACCTAAGACTGTAGATGCTCTTCAGAGATTAGAGATGCCTGCCGGTGTTTACATCGACATTAAAATGAAAAACAAATAAGTAATCAGACCTTCCTGTGCCAGTATGAACAATGGGGGAATGCTGGTGGGAAAAACAAGGAGCCGTCCTGGCGACGCAGTTTTTCTCATCGAAGTTGCACTTCGATGTTCCGCTACATGTAGGTCAAACAAGGAGGAAAAGTAATGAAGAAAGCAATTTTAGCAACAAAAGTTGGAATGACACAGATCTTCAATGAAGATGGCGTGCTTGTTCCGGTAACAGTTTTAGAAGCTGGTCCTTGCGTGGTAACACAGATCAAGACAGTGGAAAATGACGGTTACGAAGCAGTCCAGGTTGGATTTGGCGAAAAGAAAGAAAAGATCATTAACAAAGACAAGGCCGGCAAGAAAGAGATCGCACACAGACATGGTATCAACAAAGCTGTGAAAGGTCATCTTGCAAAAGCAGGTGTTTCCGGAAAGAGATACTTAAGAGAGTTCAAGTTTGAAAATGCTGCTGAATATCAGTTAGCACAGGAAATCAAAGCAGATATCTTTGCTGCCGGAGACAGAGTAGATGCTACTGCAATCTCTAAAGGTAAGGGATTCCAGGGCGCAATTAAGAGACATGGACAGCACAGAGGTCCTATGGGACATGGTTCTAAATTCCATCGTCATCAGGGTTCCAATGGTGCCTGCTCTTCACCGAGCCGTGTGTTCAAAGGAAAAGGAATGCCCGGACACATGGGTAGTGTAAAAGTTACCGTTCAGAATCTGGAAGTAGTAAGAGTAGATGCTGAAAAGAATCTCTTACTGGTAAAAGGTGCTGTACCGGGACCTAAGAAAGCATTAGTAACCATCAAAGAAACAACAAGAGCAGAAGCATAAAAACGAACCGCGTGATGAGGCGCGGATGAAAGGAGGACCATTCTAAATGGCAAACGTATCTGTTTATAATATGGAAGGTAAAGAAGTTGGAACAATAGAATTAAACGATGCGGTATTTGGTG
>CAYLSH010000236.1:0-1050 GCA_964386235.1 uncultured Lachnospiraceae bacterium
AATATAACATATCTGTGAAAAAGTCAAATCATATTGTATGTGCGGATTCGACAAATATGATTCATTTTTGATATTGTCTTAGTAAACCATATTTGATTTTGTCCTAAGTATAATAATAGTGTATGATATACTCTCACATCAAATGAGAGGACATACCGGAAATGAAGAGGATTGAACTAAGAATGAACGAACAGGAAAAATATGAATTAATTAAATCGTTGGTTGACCACAATGGGAACAAGAATGCTGCCGCAGTTAAACTCGGCTGCACCGTAAGAACTGTTAACCGTCTGATACAACGTTACAAAGAGCAGGGTAAGGCTGGATTTATTCACGGAAACAGAGGGCGTAAACCTGCACATACCTTCTCTGATGCAACCGTAGCAGACATCATCAACCTTTACAACACTAAATACTATGATGCTACATTTTCATATGCATGTGAACTTCTTGCAAAACATGACGGAATCAGCATTTCTCCTTCTACACTGACTAAAATCATGTATAAAAACTATATCACTTCTCCGCGAACAACCAAGACTGTAAGAAAGCGCATCGTACAGCAGCTTCGTGAAAGTCAAAAAAACACAAAGTCCAAAAAAGAGAAAGAAGATCTTCAGGCAGCTATTGTTGAAACCGAAAATGCACATCCAAGACGCCCCAGAGCTGCATACTTTGGCGAGATGGTCCAGATGGACGCTTCCTTACATCATTGGTTTGGCATAGATAAAACTCAGCTTCACATCGCTATAGATGACTGTACCGGTCAGCTTATCGGAGCCTACTTTGATCATCACGAAACTCTGAATGGATACTACAACGTATTTCATCAGATACTCACGAACCACGGAATACCGGCTATGTTTTATACTGACCGGCGTACCGTATTCGAATATAAACAAAAACGATCTAAAAAAATGGAGGATGATACTTTTACACAGTTCAGTTATGCTTGTAAACAGTTGGGAGTTGAAATCAGAACAACAAGTATTGCGCAGGCAAAAGGAAGAGTAGAGAGAGCTTTCCAGACATTACAGCAACGCCTGCCAA
>CAYLSH010000237.1:0-1050 GCA_964386235.1 uncultured Lachnospiraceae bacterium
AGATGATGGGCTTCCTCGGCATGGGCAATAACCCGATGGTCGGCGCGACCGTCGCCGTGGCAGTTGCCGTTGCGGAGAGCCTGAAGTAAGGCGAGCTTTTCGGCGGATCATCCCCCTGAAAGCTGCAAATCCTTCTATCTTCCAAAAGTAAAGCAGGAAGCATGTCTTTTTCGTGAAAACGAGAGAGATGTGCTTCCTGTTTTTATCGTTTTGGAGGGGGATTCGATGAAGAAAATGAGGATGTGCTTCCCGATAGAAAAGCGGTTTCAAGAGGGCTTTGAAGAATACATCTTGGATTGCAAAGCCCGCAATCTGCGGGAAGGAACGATCCGGCATTACTGTGAATCGGTCAAGCAGATTTACAAACGGATACCGCCTGACACACCGATCGCGTCAATGTCCGCACAGACGATGAACAAATTCTATATTGATCTGCGGGATGATCCGAATTTGAATGAGGTCTCTATGGGAACATACGCATGGGATTTGAAAACGCTGATGATGAAGTGCGGGTATCTGCCGCACTTTGAAATACCGCTTCCAAGAGCAGACAAGGCGCCGATTCTAACCAATACGGACGCGGAGATGAAAAGTCTGCCGCGAAAGCCCGATGTGCGCAAGTGCATTTTTTCGACCTATCGCAGTTGGGTGATCGTGAACTTTTTGCTTTCAACAGGAATCCGCCAAAACAGCCTCGTCAATATCGAAATCAAGGATATAGACTTTGATAATTCCATGGTCTATGTGAATACCACCAAAAAAACGCAAGCCGCTCATCATTCCGCTCCATGAGGATATCATCAAATACTCTGCGGGAGTATTTGCGATATCGCGGCGGGAATGCAGAGGACTGGCTTTTCTGTTCGGTTTACGGAAAGCAGCTCACGCGAAGCGCAAACTATCCGGGTCACCGCTATTTGTAGGTTTGTCAAACATATTGTACAGCGACCTCGTTAGGAGAGCGCCACTGGAGTGGTCTCATGGGAAAGTTATTGGAGCGGCGGTTATGTGCGGCGAGCTGCTTTGCAAAATCGTCCAGTGAATAAAAGG
>CAYLSH010000238.1:0-1048 GCA_964386235.1 uncultured Lachnospiraceae bacterium
TTTGATTATGATGGATGGCGGTAAGGGACAGGTTCATGTTGCGGAGCAGGTGCTGGAGCGCATGGGACTTTCGATACCGGTTTGCGGCATGGTGAAGGATGACAGGCACCGTACAAGAGGTCTGTTTTTCCAAAATCGGGAAATGCCGGTTCAATTCAACAGCGAGGGGTTTTATCTGATGACAAGGATTCAGGATGAGGTTCACCGTTTTGCGATTGAGTATCATCGTTCGCTGCGCAGTAAGGAACAGGTAAAGTCTGTGCTGGATGACATTCCCGGTATCGGACAGACACGAAGAAAAGCATTGATGCGCCATTTCAAATCATTGGAAAAAATCCGTGAAGCATCGGTTGAGGAGCTGAAGGAGGCCGATGCAATGAATGAGCGTGCGGCACAGAGTGTTTATGCGTTTTTTCATCAAAAAGAGAATAAAGAGAACAAAGAGCAGTAAATTGGCGGCAGGAAGAAGGAGGAGAAGGGATGCAAAACGGAGCATATCATGTATCATTAAAGGATTTGATTGAACATTTTCAATTGGAAAACTGTACACCGGAGATGGATGTAGAGGATATTTTGATTACACAGACGGAGGTGAATCGTCCGGCGCTGCAGCTTGCCGGGTATTTTGATTATTTTGACTCCAGCCGTATTCAGCTGATTGGGCATGTAGAGCATGCATACATGCAGCAAAAGGGGATTGAGCACAGTGCTGTTATGATGGAACGTATTATGGCAGGAAGCGAGGAAACGCCGAAGCCGCCCTGCATTATTTTCTGTCGCGAGATTTGGGTGGAGGATGAGTTGGTGGAGCTGGCAAGGCAGTATCATGTGCCGATTCTGCGAAGCAAAAAGGCAACCTCGCCGTTTATGGCAGAGCTGATACGCTGGCTTAATGCAGAGCTGGCACCGAGATGCTCCGTGCACGGTGTGCTGGTTGATATTTATGGTGAAGGTGTTTTGATTATGGGCGAGAGCGGTATCGGTAAATCAGAGGTCGCACTAGAGCTGATTCATCGCGGACATCGTCTGGTATCAGATGATGTAGTAG
>CAYLSH010000239.1:0-1046 GCA_964386235.1 uncultured Lachnospiraceae bacterium
CCCGAAATCGAAAGAGGTGTGGATATGAAATTGTCTGTGGAGCAGATTCCCGACGAAGCAGAGGAAGAAGTCATCGTTCGTTGTTATGATGCGCAGGAAAAATGGGTGGAAGCAATTCGCAGCATTACGGCCGGGGAAATTGACATCACGGGATGCGTGGACAAGAAAATCTACCGTATAAAGCTGAGTGATGTATATTATGTTGAAGTAGTCGAAGGACGTTCTTTTTTGTATTGCGAAAAGTCAGTATTGGAATGTCAGCAGAAGCTCTATGAATTGGAAGCACTCTGTGAAGGCTCCATGCTTTTTCGATGTAGCAAATCCATGATTTTGAATGTGGACAAAATCGAATTCGTCCGACCCTCTGTATCGGGACGATTTGAGGCAACGCTGATAAACAAAGAAAAAGTGATGATTTCCAGGCAGTATGTCAGTCAGTTAAAAAAACTGCTGGGAATATAGGGGGTGCTTATGAAAAAGATCATGTTTTGGGTACACCGTTTTGTGATGGCTTATGGAATTATCATGCTCAGTACGTTTTTTATGTGCCTGCTCTTTAATCCGACTTCTGAATTGCAGGTGGTTACTTTCTTTGGAAGATGCATCATGTTCACCCTGGTATGTATGGCAACTTTGTTTGTTTATTATTCCAAGGAAGACCTGAGTCCCGGCGCATGGTGGTTTCGCACGATTATGCACTGGGTTCTATTGGAAGTAGTTTTGCTTCCGCTGGCTCACCATTGGGATTTTTGGCAGGGATATTTGGATGCCGTGATCTACGGTGTTTTTATTTTGGCTGCAAAAATGTTGTGGCATTTCGTGGATTTTGGTCAGAGCATACGAACCGCAACTGAAGTAAATGATCAACTTCGCAAAAGGCGTAGAAATCAAAAAGATGAAATGGGAGAAACGGAAAAATGTTAAGAATTGAGCATCTGACAAAGATATATGGAGAGAAAAAAGCGGTAGACGATCTGTCTTTGCATATCCGGCCCGGAGAAATCTATGGCTTTATCGGTCATAACGGCGCAGGCAAAACAACAACG
>CAYLSH010000240.1:0-1037 GCA_964386235.1 uncultured Lachnospiraceae bacterium
GAGATTATTGTGAAATAATAACAATGCCAAATAGCAAGCAAGAATTGGAGAGGGCTATAGAAAGAGCATATAATAAAAGGTATAGTATGCCAAATTTGAGTAGCCCTCTGCGTAAAAGAAATTCATAGGAGGACGTAAGGTTATGACAGGTATAAATAGGGCACTATTATCTGAAGATAGAAGAATGATATTTGAAAATTATGTTGCTTTAATGGAAGAAAAAGGAAAATGTGTATTTATATCACACAAAAGTACTGATATGGAAGCTGCACAACAAGTTGCAGAGTATCTCATGGGTAATGGTATAGATGTATATTTAGATAAGTTAGATGTAGGTCTACAAAAAGCAACAAAAGAAAATGATGCACAAAAAATAGTTGCTTCTATTAATAACGCATTAATGTGCAGTACAGATGTTTTGATATTAGTTTCAAATCAAACACAAGCATCATGGTGGGTGCCTTATGAGGTTGGATATGCTAAAAAAGGGAATAAGGAGATTGCGTCAGCTCTTTTAACTGGAAATGTGAATGGTTTTCCTGATTATTTGAAGATTGAAAGAATGATTAAAGGTGCAAGCGATTTTGAAAATTATGTTTTAGAACTTAAGGGGAGAGGGAAAAATTATGGTTCATTGTTTGAAAGTGCCAATGATCCTACAAAACTTAGTGAGTATATAAGGAGTGTTGAGAGATGAGTAAACAAACTTTTGGGGAATTGTTTAGACGATGGGGATTATCTTCGATCAAATTAAATGTTGGTTTTGCTGAATTAGAATTTGAAGCGACAGAAGACGATATGACAGCAGCATGGGATATGTATGTGGAATTGTTGACGCGTATAACTACGCAGTCGCTTGAAGATGGAACAGGAGATGAAGCAACCGCATTAAAAAGTATTTATGATCTTTTCGGTATTACTAGAGCCATATTGAAAGAAAAAGGTAGGTTGGCAAGTAATTTTACAAAAGTTGCAATTATAGTGTTGAATCAAGTGATAAGACCATTTACGGCAAGGTGGCATAAGAAAAAACTTGA
>CAYLSH010000241.1:0-1034 GCA_964386235.1 uncultured Lachnospiraceae bacterium
GACGGTGAGTATCTCTTGGAGAGTGTAGGCCGCGCCGTAAGCTTCCAGCGCCCAAACTTCCATTTCGCCGAAGCGCTGGCCGCCGAACTGCGCTTTGCCGCCGAGCGGCTGCTGAGTAACAAGGCTGTAGGGGCCGGTGGAACGGGCGTGAATCTTATCGTCAACAAGGTGATGGAGCTTGAGGAAGTAAACCCAGCCGACAGTGACATCGTTATCGAACTTTTCACCCGTGCGGCCGTCGTACATGGTGCTCTTGCCGTCCTCGCGCAGCCCCGCCTGGCGGAGCGTTTCGCGGATGGTGGTTTCGTTCGCGCCGTTAAAGACGGGAGTGGCAACCTTCCAGCCGAGAGCCTGCGCCGCGTAACCGAGGTGGACTTCGAGAATCTGACCGATGTTCATACGGGACGGAACGCCCAGCGGGTTCAAAACGATATCCAAGGGAGTGCCGTCAGGCAGGTAAGGCATATCCTCGCGCGGGAGAATGCGGGAGACAACGCCCTTATTACCGTGACGACCGGCCATCTTGTCGCCCACGGAGATTTTGCGCTTTTGCGCAATGTAAACGCGGACAACCTGATTAACGCCGGGGTTCATCTCGTCGCCGTTTTCGCGCGTGAACACCTTAACGTCAACGATTATGCCGCTCTCGCCGTGAGGCACCTTGAGCGAGGTATCGCGCACTTCGCGCGCCTTTTCACCGAAGATAGCGCGCAAGAGACGCTCTTCAGCGGTGAGGTCGGTTTCGCCCTTGGGGGTGACTTTACCGACAAGAATGTCGCCCGCAGTGACTTCAGCGCCCACCATGATGATGCCGCGCTCGTCAAGATACTTCAAAGCGTCATCGCCAACGCCGGGGATATCACGGGTGATTTCCTCGGGGCCGAGCTTGGTATCGCGGGAATCGCATTCGTACTCTTCTATGTGGATAGACGTGAACACGTCCTCCATGACAAGGCGCTCGTTCAAGAGAACTGCGTCCTCGTAGTTGTAGCCCTCCCAGTTCATGTAGCCGACAAGGATGTTCTTGCCGAGGG
>CAYLSH010000242.1:0-1030 GCA_964386235.1 uncultured Lachnospiraceae bacterium
CATCAAAAGACATCGAAGACCTGCTTGAGGACAGCGGCTCGTCCTCAAGCAGGTCTTCGATGTCTTTTGATGCAGTACCTGGCAGAACCCGAGGCGATCTCCCGCATCGAAGAGCACGCGCAGAAGCTTCTCGGCGAAAACAGAATCGACCGTTCCGAGGTCAAGCCTGCCGAAATCGCCGCCTGAGCGCGGCACGTTTATCTGAAAGGAGAAATTGATATATGATGAAGAAAACCATTCTGCTCGTCCTCTGCCTGACCCTCTGCCTGACCCTCTGCGCCTGCGCGCAGGAGGGTGACGCCCCTTCCGACGGAGAGCAGGCCATTTCCTTTGTCCTCGGTGCCACCGAGGTATTCCCGAAGATCAATTATGCCGTCTGCTACGACAGAATTTACAGCTCCATGTTTTCCTTTTCCGAGGTTTCTGCTTTTGTGGCAGATGGCAACGTCCAGCTGGCGCTTCACAGCAGTGCAAGGCGTCCCGACCACCTGAACGCCGCCAAGCATCAGCAGCTTGCCAATCAGTATACGCAGGAGGTCATGAGCTGCCTGTCCTCCCTCTCTGCCGATGATCCGGAGACCGACGTTCTCTCAGCCATCCAGATGGCCGCCGCCACCCTGCACGGCTCCGACAGCGAACAGAAAACGCTCTATATCATTTCCAGTGGTCTCTCCACGGCGGGGATGTTGGATTTTTCTTCCAGCAGCCTTCTGGATGCAGACCCCGCATGGATCACCGAGGAGCTTTCGAAGGCTTCGTCTGTTCCTGACTTGAGTGGGATCGACGTCATCTGGCAGGGTCTCGGTCAAACCGCCGGCCACCAGCAGCCTTTGGATTCCAATGCCCGCGCGAAGCTAACCGGCATCTGGACTGCCATTCTGGAGGCCGGCCACCCTGCCAGCCTCACCATCGACCCCACGCCCCTGGCGGACATCACCCCCGCCGACAGCCTTCCGGCTTGCAGCGATGTATCCTATGTCACCGCTACCCTCTCTGCCCCGAAGCCCGACCGGGAGGAGGTCATGACAGC
>CAYLSH010000243.1:0-1029 GCA_964386235.1 uncultured Lachnospiraceae bacterium
CATTTTGGCTACGGATCTCCACATTTTGCCGCTGCACATCCATAGCCATTGCCAGTCCTGCAGCCCCGCCAGCAAGGCCGTTGGCTACGCCACCCAGCAGCGCCCAATCGCCTTCCTTTTGTGCCAATCCCCGATAAACGTTTGCCGCCTGTTGTCTGGACTTGGCAATTTCCGCATCGTATTGACTTGCAGACTTCGACAACTGGTCTACTTTTTCCTGGCAGATTTTGATTTTCTTATCCCTGCCTCCATATCTCATATAGCGAAGGTTTTCATTGGCTATGCGGCTTTCCGCACTTGAGAGTTCTGCGAGCAACTTGCGCTGTTCCTCACGGTCTATTTCTTCCTGCTTCTTCCGTTCTTCTTCATCCACCACACGTTTTCCCGCAGAAAAGCGTTCCATCAATTCGGCATCGGAGTCTGGCAGGCGATTCTTCTCGGCGACCATCCGCATTCTTGCTAGATCCGCAGGGGTAAAGCTTCCGTCGCAGCCAGCTGCTTTGCAGTTTTCGTAAAAGGAACGGGGATCCTGGCGTCTTTCTTCCTGCTGGATTTTTCTTTGCTTTTCCTCCTCTTGTCTCTGGATCAACTTTTGCTGCTCATCCCATTTCTTATAGGCTCGTTTTGCGAGCATCGTCAAGGGTAATGATACTAAAAAAGCAAGCATAATAAAAAGTATAATCGAGTATACAAACACCTCATCGTTTGAAATCGCAGCAATTACAAAGCTCAAAAATACTATTAGCATCCAACAAACTATGGGCCAGTTTGGATGTTCCTCTTCAAAGTCCACAAGTGCTTTCACCTTTTCCATCCATTCTTTTTCGACTTGTTTCTTTTTATCCTCAGACATCATAGTACGTTTTCTCTCCCAACCACATTATTATCATAAAAACGGAGCCATTTATAACGCCGAACGCCCTGGCCCTATGAAAGGGCCAGGGGTTTTAAAAACCTACTTGACAATGAGATTGACCAGCTTATTCTTGACCACGATGGTCTTGCGGATCTCGCCGCCCTGCTTTTCCA
>CAYLSH010000244.1:0-1025 GCA_964386235.1 uncultured Lachnospiraceae bacterium
AACAACGTATTATCCTTGCGCATATCGATGGAATGAGCAATCGTGCTATTGCGAGCATGCTCCATCTGAGCAAGGACACCGTTAACAAGTATGTTAACGAGTATGATGAAAAGCGTGATGAATTGTTACGCATTCATCCGAATATGGATGCCTCGGAGATCATCCAGGCTTTTATAGAGAAGCCCACATATGATACCAGCAACCGTGTTCCATCAAAGGCAACACCGGAACTTCTGGATGCCATTGAAAAGTGTCTCCAGCTAAACCGTGACAAACGACTTATGGGAATGCAGAAGCAGACGATGAAAAAGATTGATATCCATGCATACCTACAGAAGCAGGGCTTTAATGTCAGTTATTCCACGGTAAAACGTGCTACACAGTATCTGGAAACAAGACATCAGGAAGCATTTATCCGGCAGGAATATATGCCGGGTGAACTGTGTGAATTTGACTGGGGCACAGTAAAACTTGATATTGGAAACACTGGATATCAAAAGTATCAGATGGCTGTTTTTGCATCTGCTTACGGAAACTTTCGTTTTGCCAAACTATACTTAACACAGGATACGGCTGCCTTTCAGGAATCACATGCAGATTTCTTTGCATACAGTCATGGTGCATTTCAGACAATGGTGTATGACAACATGAAGGTTGCTGTCCGCCGTTTCGTAGGCCTTACAGAAAAAGAACCCACAGTTGCACTTACAGAGTTGTCCATCTACTACGGCTTTAAGTACCGTTTCTGTAACATTTGTAGCGGAAATGAAAAAGGTCATGTGGAACGGAGTGTGGAATTCGTACGCCGTAAGGTTTTCTCGAGGCCGGAGTGTGATAAGTTCGACACACTTGCCGAAGCGAACAAATATCTGTTCCGTGAATGCATGAAGATCAATGCCAAGGCAATCTACGATGGTTCCATTCCACTGGAAACATTTGAAACTGAAAAGCAGTTCCTTCTTCCGGCAATGCCAAAGTTTGAAAGCTGTATGAAGAGTACTGCCAAAGTCGACAAGTATTCCACA
>CAYLSH010000245.1:0-1024 GCA_964386235.1 uncultured Lachnospiraceae bacterium
AAGGATTGTGCCATATAACCACCCATTGATTGCCCAATTAACACAGTTTCTTGGAAATGTTTTTCAATCATCTCTTCCTACCGCCCACTTCAAATTACATCTTGCTTTAACACTTTCACACCTAATCATAAGTTTTCAATCCATGAGAAAAATTTATCCAATCCCAAATTCTCATTTCTTGTCTCCAAAAACATTCCTGCTGTATACCAAGAATGGGTATTTTTCTTATCTACTACAGAATACAATTCACATTCATTCCCTATATGATTTGCTTTTTCATATAATTTTTCTGCACAAGAATATTCTATTAAGCCATCGTGCTTACTTTGAATCAATAGCATTGGTATATGGTTTTTATCCATAAGAAAACAGGGTTCTCCAAGGTTTCTGTCATATCCTTTCTTAAACAGTTGATTTAACAATAATTTTACGGACAAAGACATATTTCCCGCAAAACTGTACGGACCACCAACACCTATAAAACCAATGATTTTTGATATATCTACATTCAATGTTTTCTGCCATCTTTGACTATAACAAAGAATTGATGATAAATGTGCCCCTGCTGACGGACCCGACACAATAATCTTAGAAGTATTAATTTCTTTTTTATTTAAAAAGTCTATTGCTTCACAATACCCCTTACATACGTCTTCTATTTGACATGGATATTTGTTTTTAGGAGACAATCTATACCCAAGCGAAATAAACCGATATCCTTCCTGTGCTATACGCTGTCCGACAAAATCAAAAAACTCTGGTGAACCCGCATTCCACCCTCCGCCATGTACCCAAATCACTACTTTATCAGAATTAACATTCAAAGGTTCGTAATATAAAAAATATTGTTCCTTATCATTTCCAAAAGAAATTTTTTGTGAATTTATTACCTTTTTTACTTTAAACATTCTTTTATATAATCCAAAGTAACTTAAGTTTTCACGTAATGAATCGTACATATGCCTTATCCTCGTATTTGATTACGGGTTTTGCTGCCGCAAACAGGGCAGCGTACCCATTCTGT
>CAYLSH010000246.1:0-1017 GCA_964386235.1 uncultured Lachnospiraceae bacterium
TTCTACTACAGCCGTAATACATGCCGTTACCCGCTTGTCAGAAACAGGCTGTATTACCGCATTTGTTAATTGGAATAAAAAACGGTGAAACACAAGACGAAGCAGCGGCAGACCGCAATACAGTGCTACAACAATCACGCCTATAACACCGACAGAATTTTTCACCAGTGTTCCCGCACACAGCACAGTGCTTGTCACACTGCTGATAGTACTTCCCACACCCGGAATCGCACCAGCCAGTTTTACCACGGCAGAGCTTTCCATCTGCGACGTCAGCGGCAGAACCATTCCCTGCACCACATTCAGTCCCATCATCACGCCAAACATAGTTTTCATAACAAACTTCACCACATCATGTATCAATTCTGCCATTTTTGTAAACAAATCCCTTTCCGAAAGCTGATTCGCTATCCGAAGCAGGAAGCAGACATGTATAGCCGGCAATGCAAATTTCAAAAGAACACAATCTGCTACCGTAATCATACACAGCGTGAATTCATAATAGACCCCTGAAGTCACCGTCCCCTGCGAAAATGCCATCGTCATAAAATACGATGGAGCCAGCACCTTTACAAAATCTAATAATTGCGACAGGGTTTCCTGTGCAATCATGGCAGTTTCAGTAAATGCACTCAGTAAAACAGAAAAAAAGAGAATATAGATGGCATAAAATGCCGTCTGCGCCACCTGCTTCCCCTGCAGCAGATTACTAAAATTGCTAAGCACCGCTCCCACCACTGCAATCAAAAACAGAGACACATACATCTGTTTTTCCTGTACCAGATTTGCCGCCAGCCCATTACAAACCGTATGAAGCATTGACTCTAACGAAAACGGAAGCTGTCCCTGCAGCATTTTACTGACATAATCCGAAACAGAAAAGCTCTGTTCCCCCAACATCTGATCCATCATAGTCTGAATTTCCCCTGTGGAAATTTCATCCCATAATCCTTCTGTTTCCTCCATCACACACCCTCCCTAAGCATTTTTCTGCATACGGTATCCTACCGTATACTC